>JAEXJH010000071.1 GCA_023445955.1 Pseudomonadota bacterium | reverse complement strand
CGACGGCGCCGTGCTGCGCCGCGCTCCTGGCCGGCTGCGCCCACTACGCGCCCCTCCCCCTTCCCGCAGCGCTGGCGCTGGCGCCGGACGTCGCCGCGCTGGCCACGCCCGCATCGGCGTCCACGCCGCTATCCGTCGAGCAGGTCGTCGCCTTAGCCTTGGCGAACAATCCCGACCTGAAAGCCGTGCGCTTGCGGCGCGAGGTCGCCGCGGGCCAGGCCCAGCAGGCCAGCGCCTTGCCCAATCCCAGCCTGAGCGCCTCGCTCCTGCCGCTGATCTCGGGCGCCGGCACGGCCTCGGCCTGGAGCATCGGCCTTTCACAGGACATCAAGGCTCTGATCACCTACGCCCCGCGCCGTCGGGCCGCGAACGACAGCCGCGACCAGGTTGCGGCCGACGTCGTCTGGCAGGAATGGCAGGTCGCCGGACGCGCGCGCCAACTGGCGACCGACCTGATCCTGACCGACCGGGCCCGACCGTCCTATGCCGAGGCTTATCAGCTGCTGGCCGAGCGCGAGGTTCGCCTGGACAGAGCCCTGGCGGCCGGCAATCTGACCCTGACCAGCATCGCGCCCGACCGCGTGGCCCTGCAGTTCGCCCGCACGGCCCTTGATAGCGTCGACCAGAAGCGGCTGGCCCTGCGACATCAGCTCAACGCCCTGCTGGGTCTGTCGCCCGACGCATCACTGTCCCTGGCTTCCGATCCCGACCTGCCCGCCTTCGATCCGGTCGCCATCCGCGCCGGTCTGCCGGACCTGGCCAACCGCCGCCCCGATCTGTTGGCGCTGCGCCTGGGCTACGCGGCCGCCGACGAGACGGTGCGCGCGCAAATCCTGGCCCAGTTCCCCAGCCTGACGCTGGGAGCCGGGATCAACAGCGACAACGCCCACGTCGTCAACGGCGGCCCCAACCTGTCGCTAGGCCTGCCGATCTTCGACCGCAACCAGGGTGGCGTAGCCATCGCCAACGCCACCCGCGCCCAGCTGCACGCCGAATACGCCGCTCGCCTGGCCGCCATCCACGGCGAGGTCGGGGCCATGCTGGCCGAGATCGAGCAGCTCTCGACGCAGCTGGCCATCGCGCGCCGAGACCTGCCGGCGGCCCAGGCCGCGGCCGACAACGCCCGGACGGCCTTCGCCGCCGCCCGCCTGGACGAGCGCGGCTATGTCGACCTCGTCTCCAACCGCTTCGCCAAGGAGGAGGAGATCATGACGCTTGAGAACGCGTTGCTGGATCGCCAGATCGCCATCGAGACCCTGCTCGGAACCGGCCTGCCGACCGTCGACCTCCCCGCCGAGCCGACCGCAGGCGCCGCGCGATGAGGGCCGCTCTCTCAGCTATCCCGCTCGTCGCCCTGGTGCTAGCCGGCTGCGGTCAATCCAAGCCGACTACGCCACCGACGCCCAGCGTGGCGGTCACCACGGTGAACGCCACGCGCGGGAGCCTGCCGGCCACGGTCGACGCCTACGGCACGGTCGGCGCCGCGCTCGACGGCGCCCAGACCCTCAGCTCCGCCCAGCCAGGACAGGTGCTCAGCCTGTCGGCGACGCCCGGCGCGGCGGTCAAGGCGGGTCAGACCCTCGTCACCTTCGCCGTCGCCCCGACCGCGCGCGGGGCCTACCTGCAAGCGGCCGCCGGCCTGGCCGCTGCACAGAAGCAGCGCGCCAACACCGCCCAGCTGCTGGCCCAGCAACTGGCGACGACCGACCAGCTAGCCCAGGCCGACAAGGCCGTCGCAGACGCTCGCGCCAGCCTCGACGCCCTCGGGGCCGAGGGCGCGGGTCAGGCGATCCGCACCTTCACCGCGCCGTTCGACGGGATCGTCACAGCGGTCCCGGTAGCACAGGGTGACCGCACCACCGCCGGCGCGCCGCTGATCACGATCGCCCGTGGAAACGGCCTGGTGGTGACGGTCGGTGTCGATCCGGCTCAGCGAGGCGGCGTCGCCGTCGGCCAATCCGCCAGCCTCAGACGCCTGAGCGGCGGCCCCTCGCTGAGCGGGCGCGTGGTCCGCGCCGACAGCGCGCTCAATCCCCGCACGCGCCTGGTCGATATCGATATCGGATTCCCGGCCGGCCAGTTGTTGCCCGGTGAAGCGATACAGGCGGCCGTCCAGACCGGGACGGTCTCGGGCTGGGTCGTCCCTCACGCTGCGGTCGTGACCGCCAATGGTCCGGCCCGCGTCTTCCAGACAGCGGGAGGCAAGGCCAAGGCCGTGCCCGTGAAGATCCTGCTGACCTCCGACGCCGGTGACGTGGTCGAGGGCGCGATGAGCGCCGCCCAGCCGATCATTGTCGACGGCGCCTATCAGGTCAGCGACGGCGACGCCGTGCGGCGAGGTCAGTGATGCTGGAACGTCTGCTACGCTCGCAATCGCGGGCCTTCATCCTGATCGCCATCGCGGTGGCCCTGGCCGGCGTCGTCGCCGCCACGGCCCTGCCCATCGGCCTGTTCCCACAGGTGTCGTTCCCGCGCGTGGTCGTCGACCTGGACGCCGGCAGCCGCCCGGCCGACCAGACGGCCCTGACCGTCACTCGCCCCGTCGAGGAAGCGATCCGCGCCGTGCCGGGCGTGCTGGACGTGCGGTCCGACACCAGCCGCGGCTCGGCCCAGATCTCGGTCGACTTCGGCTGGGGCCGCGACATGGTCAGCAGCACGCTGCTGGTGGACTCAGCGGTCGCTCGCATCCTGCCGTCTCTGCCGGCGGGCGCGCAGTACAACGTCCGGCGGATGGACCCGACGGTCTTCCCGATCATCTCCTACGCCCTGGTGTCCGACACGGCCGACCCCGTCGCGCTGCAGGACCTGGCGCGCTACCAGATCACCCCGCTGCTCTCATCGATCCCGGGTCTGGCCCGCGTCGGCGTCCAGGGCGGGCAGACCGCCGAGGTCCAGGTGCTGGCCGATCCGCATCGCCTGGCCGACCATGGCCTGGCCATGACCGACCTGGCCGCGGCCATCAAGGCCGGCAACGTGCTGAGCGCCGTGGGTCAGGTGCAGGATCGCGGTCGCCTCTCTTTGGTCGTCGCCGACCGCAGCGCCCACACCGCCGCACAGGTCGCCGACAACCTGGTGCGAGGCGACCCCGCCGGGATCGTGCGGGTGCGGGACGTCGCCACCGTGCAGAACGGCGCCGCCGTCCAATGGCAGCGCGTCGTCGAGGACGGCCGCCCCGCCGTGCTGTTTAACATCTACGAGCAGCCCGACGGCAACGCCGTCAAGATCGCCCAGGAGGTTCGCCAGAAGCTGGCGGGCGTGGCCCTCCCGCCCGGCGTCAAGCTGGTCAACTGGTACGACCAGAGCGAACTGGTGGTGCAGTCGGTCGCCAGCGTTCGCGATGCGGTGCTGATCGGCCTGGTGCTGGCCGCGCTGGTGCTGCTGTGGTTCCTGCGCAGCTGGCGCGTCACCCTGGTGGCCGTCATCGTCGTGCCCGCCACCCTGGCCGCCACCGTGCTGGTGCTCAGCATCCTGGGAATGAGCTTCAACATCATGACCCTGGGCGGCATCGCAGCAGCGGTCGGCCTGCTGATCGACGACGTCATCGTCATGGTCGAGCACATCGCCCGCCGCGCCGGCGCCATCGGTGCGGACGGCCAGCCGGCAGGCGACGCGGCCGTGATCCCGGCCGCCCGCGAGTTCATGGCGCCGCTGACCGGATCCAGCCTGGCCACCCTGATCGTCTTCGTGCCTCTGTCGTTCCTCAGCGGCGTGACCGGAGCCTTCTCCAAGGCCCTGTCGATGACCATGGGCGCGGCCCTGTTGATCTCCTGGGCGATGAGCGCGTTCGTCGTGCCGATCCTGGTCCGCTGGCTGGTCGACTTCAGCACATGGCGCGACCCCGGCGAGGCCGGTGAAGGCCGCGTCGCCCAGATCCATGACGCCGGCCTGGACCGACTGAACGCCAGGCCCTGGCTGCTGGCCGCCGCGCTCGTCCCGTTGCTGATCGTCGGCTATGTCGGCTACTCGCACGTCTCGACCGGCTTCATGCCCAAGGTCGACGAAGGCGGCTTCATCATGGACTACTTCACCGCCCCGGGAACCTCGCTGGACGAGACCGGGCGGCAGGTCGGCCAGATCGACGCGCTGCTGAAGGCCAATCCCGATGTCCTGACCTTCTCGCGCCGGCTGGGCGCGGGCCTGGGCGGTAATCTGGGGCAGAGCTATCACGGCGACTATTTCGTCCGCCTCAAGCCGCATCACGGCAAGCCGACCGAAGAGGTCGCCGCCGCGGTGGCCAGCGAGGTCGCGACCAAGGTCCCCGGCGTCGAAGTCGAGGTCGCCCAGCTTATGGAAGATCTGATCGGCGACCTGACCGCCGTGCCGCAACCGATCGAGGTCAAGCTCTACGCTTCTGATCCGAACATCCTGTACGGCCAGGCCAAGAAGGTCGCCGCTGTCATCGGCCAGATCAACGGCGTGATCGAGGTCAAGGACGGGGTCCGCCTGGCCGGGGATGCGCTGGACGTCCAGGTCGATCCTGTGCGGGCCGGCATGGAGGGCGTCGCCCCCGCCGAGGTCGAGACCCAGCTGTCGGCCGCTCTTACCGGCCTCACCGCAACGACCCTGGCCCAGGCCAGCAAGGCGGTCGATGTGCGAGTGCGCCTGCCTGACGCCGTCACGATCAGCCAGGCGCGCCTGGCCCAGCTGCCGATCCGCGCCACCGATGGCCATGTCTTCCCGCTGTCGCGGGTAGCCACCATCGTGCCCGTCGCCGGCCAGCCGCAGATCAGCCGCGAGAACCTGGAGCCCATGGTCGCTGTAACCGGCCGCATCCAGGGCCGGGGCATGGGCGCGACCATCGCCGATGTCACCCAGGCGCTGGACAAGCCCGGCGCTCTCGCGCCCGGCGTGCGCTATGAGCTGGGCGGCCTCTACCAGCAGCAGCAGATCGCCTTCTCGGGCCTGGTGAAGGTGTTCGCCGCGGCCCTGATCGCCGAGCTGATCCTGCTGCTCATGCTCTATCGCCGCTTCTGGCTGGCGATGATCATCATCGGCTGCTCGCTGCTGTCGACCACCGCCGTGTTCACCGCTCTGTGGCTGGCCCATGTGGACCTGAACATCACCGCACTGATGGGCATGACCATGATCATCGGCATCGGCACCGAGATGGCGATCTTCTACGTCTCGGAGTTCGAGGAACTCTGTCGCCACATGCCGGCGGCGCAGGCCACGCGCGAGGCCAGTCGCAACCGTCTGCGCCCGATCACCATGACCACTCTGGCGGCGATCCTGACCCTGGCCCCGCTGGCGCTGGCGATCGGTCAGGGCTCGGGGATCCAGCAACCGCTGGCCATCGCCATCATCGCGGGGCTGCTGCTGCAGTATCCCCTGGTGTTGCTGGCCATGCCGATCCTGGTGCGCCTGACCCTGCCGCGCAGCGAGGCTCCGGCCGCCTGACCGGGGTCACGGCAATCTGGTGGGAAGCGCGCCCGCTCGCGGCGTCATTTGAAGGCGACGCTTCGGCGTCATCCGCGATGGGACTACGCCATGCCTGTATCTCCTTCGCCTGCCTCCACACAGCGCTCTACCGCCCGCGCGATCGGCAGGCGCTGCGCGCTGGGACTGCTTCTGAGCTCCGCCATCGCGACGGGTGCGGCGGCCCAAGTGCCCCCGCCTGTCCCGCCGGTCGTTGACCAGCCGGTCACGGATCAGCCCGACTACGAGGCGGCGGTGAACGACCCTTTCCAGCGCGTCAATCGTGCGAGCTTCGGCCTGGGAATGGCTCTGGACCGCGCGGTTCTCGGGCCGATCGCTCACGCCTATATGGCCGTCGCGCCCGCCAGCGCTCGCGCGAGGGTCGACGCCGTCCTCACCAACCTTGGCGAACCCCGCACGGTACTGAACGATCTCGCTCAGGGTCATGCTCGCCGGGCGGGGACCGCCACGTCGCGGTTCGTGATCAATTCCTCCGCCGGCGTGCTGGGCCTGTTCGATGTCGCCGACAGGATGGGCTTGCCCTACCACCGCAGCGACTTCGGGCAGACGCTGGGCCGGTACGGGACCAACCCCGGCCCCTACCTGTACCTTCCCGTGCTCGGCCCCCTGACCGTTCGCGACGCCGCCGGTCGCCTGGTCGACATCGCCACGGATCCCGTGACCAAGATCGGAGGTGGCCACAGGACGACGTTCGGCGCAGTCCGCCTGGGCGCGAACCTGTTGAACGCCCGCAGCAAATTCGATCGAAACCTTCGCACGCTGGACGACGCCACCGATCCGTATGCGAGCCTGCGGTCGGCCTATCTCCAGCATCGCAGCGCGGTCGTCCGCGAGGCGACGGGCCAGGCCGAGATACTTCCAGACTTCTGATACGGCGCTCAAGTCGAACAGCCCACGGCCAGTGAAAGGTTACTGACAGCAACAAGACCTAACGTCCCCATCACCGATCGCTCGCACGGTCGATAAAATAAAAAGGGAGGGGATCCAAAATGGCGATCCATCGGCAATTCCATCATCGGACCGCCGCGCCGCGCGATGCGCGCCGCGCGCTTCAGGACAGCGTTTCTCGGCTGACGCTTTCGATCATCGCGCTCGGCGTCGGGATGGCCAGCGGCTCGGTCGCGCTGGCCCAGAG
>JAEXJH010000070.1 GCA_023445955.1 Pseudomonadota bacterium | reverse complement strand
CTCGGCCGGCAAGTGCTGCATGGCGCTGGCCATCAGGCGATCGACGCTGGGGTGCCAACGATGCTTCGGGCTCGACGGCGCCGGCAGGGCGATCAGGCCGTCGGGGCGTTGGCTGATGATCATGTCGGCGTCCCCGCGCGCGACATAGACCTGACCCGCCTCGATGACCGTCGGCCCCGTCACCTCGATCACCGGCAAGGCGCAAAGGCCATCCAGCCGCGTCGCCAGCGAGCGCGTGAAAGTCGCGGGCATGTGTTGCGCCACCAGGACCGGCCACGGAAAATCGTCCGGCAGCCCCGACAATACCGTATCCAGGGCCGGCGGACCGCCGGTCGAGGCGCCGATGATCACCAGGCCGGGCGGTTCCCCGCCAGCGCTCTGCCGCCGAGGCTTCGGACGATCTTCGATGACCAGGTCGCTGGGTCGTCGCGCACGTACACGTTCCAGCAACCGCAGGGATCGGCGAACCCGAGCCTTGGCGGCCTCCCGCACGGTGTCGACCATGACCGGCGCGAACTCGTCGAGCGCCAACGACACCGCGCCATCGGGCTTCGGCACGAAGTCCACCGCGCCCAGCTCCAAGGCCGTCAAGGTCGTTTCCGCCCCCTGGGTGGTCAGGGACGAGACCATCACCACCGGGCAGGGACGCTCCAGCATGATCCGGTTCAGGCACTCCAGGCCATCCATGCGCGGCATCTGCACGTCGAGCGTGACCACGTCCGGGGTGAACGCCTGAACCTGGGCCATCGCATCGACGCCATCCTTGGCCGTGGCGACCTCGAATCCCGCTTCGCGCAGGATTTCGCCCAGCACACGACGCATCAAGGCCGAGTCGTCGACGACGAGAACCTTCGTCACGAAGCGGTCGCGGTCAGGTCGCGCAGCAGGTCGGCCTCGGCGCGGTCGAGCAGCGCCTTCGGATCGATCAGCAGAATGACCTCGCCATCGCGCTGGACAGCGCGGTCGAAAACCTGGTCGCCCGCGTCGGCGAATCCGGGAGCCGGCAGGAGCTCCTCACGGTCGACCTCCAGGATGCTGGCGACGCCGTCGACCGCGAAACCGGCCTGCAGCCCTCCCAGGGTGACCACCACGATGCGGCCCGCACCGCCGCCCTCGCCCGCCACGGAAAAGCGCTGGCGCTGGTCGATGACCGGGATGACGCGGCCGCGCAGGTTCATCACGCCCTGCACATAGGGGGGCGCCTTGGGCAGGCGGGTCAGGCTGTCGGGTCGGCGCACCACCTCGTCGACCGCCGCCACCGGCAGGCCGTAGCGCTCGTCGCCCAACTGCACGACCACGAACCGTTCGCGCTGGGCGACTGAAAGCGTATCGGCCACGACAGCCTCCCCTGATCCTTCGACATCGGCCAGCAGCCGCGCCACGCGCTCGTCAGCCAACAACCGCTCGGGTGACAGCACGGCCACGACGCCCTTGCCGTCGGGCATGCGCAGGACGTGTTCGATGCGCGCCTCGCCCGCCCCGCGATTGAACAAGCGGGGTGCGGGCGCCAGACGGTCTTCCGGCACACGCAGAATGGCGCTGATCCGGTCGACGATCAGCCCCAGCACCTGGTCGCCAACGCGCGTGACGACCAATCGCTCACCGCCCTGCAGCCCGCGCTCGGCAAGGCCCAGCAGCGTCCGCGTCGACAGGATCGGCAGCACCGCGTCGCGACGCTGGGCGACGCCGCGCAGAATGTCCTCGGTCTTGGGCAGGGCCGCGATCTCGGCCGGCACGGCGGAAACCTCGGACACGGCCGCCAAAGGCAGGGCGTAGGCCTGTCCGGCCAGCTCGAAGCCAAGATAGACCTGCTCGGCGACGCGCTGAACCTTGCCGGCCGCGCCTGCGCTCTCCGCGATCACCGCGCGAGCGCGGCCTGTCGTGCGGAAAGCCGCGAACTGGGCGTCCAGCGCCGCGTCCAGGTCGATCCATCGCGCGCCATCGGTATCGTCCAGCAACAGCTGGCCATCGCCCAGTTCGGCGGCCTCCGTCGTCAGCGCCTTGAGCGCCTCGACCCCGTCGACGGCCAGGCCGATCGGTGGTTCGCGTTGCAGGATCACGACCCGGTCGGTCAGCCGCGCCTCGCGTCCCAGCAAGCTGGTCAGCGACACGACCGGCACGACCTGTCCTCGCAGATGGGTCACACCCAGCAGGCTGGGCGGTCCGTGCGGCATGCGTGTGACCCTGGGCCCACGGATGACCTCGGCGACGGCCGAGGCGGCCATGGCCACCTTGGCGTCACCCGCCCAGACGGTCAGCCGTTGGCGCGGTGGCGTGGCCACGCGGTCAGGCCTTCGCGGTCTGAAGTTCGCTCGCCAACAGCGCGATCTCCTCGATCGCCGCCGCCAGGTCTTCCGCGCCGCGCGACTGCTCGCGCGCCGCCATTCCGGCCTGCCCGGCCGCAGCGCTGGCCTCTTCGGCGGCGGCGGCGATCTGGGTGACCCCGGCCGCGACTTGCGAGCAGGCGGCCAGGATCGCTTCGGCGCCCCTGGCGACTTCATCGGCGCCGCCCCGCAGGACGACGGTTTCGTCGACAATGACCGCCAGGCGCTCCTCGATCGTCCGGTTACGATCCAGCTCCAGTTCAGACACCACGAGCGTCTGGTCGACCTCTCGCCGGACCTTGCTCAGCTGGACGCCGATCGACGCCACCAATGCCTTGACGGTGTCTGCATTGGCGCCGGCGTCGCGCGCCAGCGTCCGGATATCGCCCGAGACGACGGCAAAACCCCTGCCGACATCGCCGGCTCGCGCCGCCTCGACCGCGCCGCTGGTCGCCAGTATGGTCGTCTGCACGGCGATCAGAGCCAGGCCGTCCACCAGCTTGTTGATCCCGCCAACCTCGCCATCCAACGTCTCGATCAGGTCCAGCACGATCTGGCTTTCCGCCGCCGCCGAGGAAACGCCCGAGACCAGACCGTTCACCGCGGCCCGGCTCTCTTGCAGCAAGGCCTGCATCGTCTCCAGGCGCTCAGCATTGGCCGCGCTGTTGCTGGACGTGATGCGAGCGGCCTTCTCAATCTGGCTCATGGCCGCGCCGGCCTGTTGGGTGGCGGCGGCCTGGATCTGAGCGCCCCGGCTGACCTGGTCGATCGCCACCAAGATCTCGCCGGCCGCGCCGGCCAGCTCCTGGATCGCCGCCGACAATTCCTCTGCGGCCGCGGACGTATCGTGAGCGACGCCGTCGGCGGCCTCCCCCCTGGCCAAGGCCTCGGCCATCTCGGCCAGCGCTTCGGCGGCGACCTGGCTCTGGTCCAGGGACTGGCCCTGTTGCTGAACGGACCGTTGCGCCTCGGCGGCGGCGGCGGCCTGCTCTTCGGCGGCGCTGGAAATGCTCTCGGCCCCGCGCCGGGCCGCCATGGCCCCCCCCCCGGGCGCGCCCCGTGGGGTAAACACCCCCGG
>JAEXJH010000069.1 GCA_023445955.1 Pseudomonadota bacterium | reverse complement strand
GGCTGTGCAGGAAGAAGAAGATCACCAGCACCACCAGCCCGACGGCCAGCAGCAGCTCCATCTCGACATGGTGCACCGAGGCGCGGATGCCGGTGGTGCGGTCGGCCAGCACCTGGACGTCCAGGGTGGCGGGCAAGCCGGCCTGCAGCTCAGGCAGCTTGGCCTTGATGGCGTCGACGGTCTTGATGACGTTGGCGCCGGGCTGGCGCTGGACGTTGACGATGATGGCCGGGGTCTTGCCGGCCCAGGCGCCCAGGCGGGTGTTCTCGGCGCTCTCGACCACTTGCGCTATGTCGGAGAGGCGGATCGGCGCGCCGTCCTTGTAGGTGACGATCAGCGACTTGTAGTCGTCGACGCTGAGCAGCTGGTCGTTGGCGTTGATCGTGTAGCTGCGGGTTGGGCCGTCGAAGCTGCCCTTGGCGCTGTTGGCGTTGGCGGCGCTGATCGCAGTCTGCACGTCCGACAGGGTCAGGCCGTAGCTGGCCATGGCTTGCGTGTCGGCCTGGATGCGCATGGCGGGCCGCTGGCCGCCCGATAGCGACACGAGACCCACGCCCGAGACCTGGCTGATCTTCTGGGCGAGGCGCGTGTTCACGAGGTTCTGCACCTCGGTCAGCGGCAGCGTGTCCGACGTGATCGCCAGGGTCAGCACCGGCGCGTCGGCCGGATTGACCTTGGCGTAGACCGGCGGCGCGGGCAGGTCGGCCGGCAGCAGCGAGCCGCTGGCGTTGATGGCCGCCTGCAGTTCCTGCTCGGCGACGTCGAGCGTCTCACCCAGGTTGAACTGCAGGGTGATGACCGACGCGCCGGCCGTGCTGACCGAGCTCATCCGGGCCAGGCCCGACATCTCGCCCAGCTGGCGTTCCAGCGGGGCGGTGACGGTCTGGCTCATCACCTCGGGGCTGGCCCCAGGATAGAGCGTCTGGACCTGGATGGTGGGGTAGTCGACCTGGGGCAGGGCCGACAGCGGCAGCAGCCGGAAGCCGACCAGGCCGGCCAGGACGATGGCCGCCATGAACAGGGCCGTGGCGACCGGCCGCTGGATGAAGGGACGCGAGGGGTTCATCGGGCGCGGGTCCGGCTATGCCGCCGGCCGCTGCTGGTGCTGGCGACGACCCTTGCCGTCGCCCTTACCCTTGCCTTGCCCTTGCGGACGAGCGCCCGGCAACTGGACCTTGCCGCCATCGCGCAGGCGGTCGCCGCCTTCGGTGATGACCTTGTCGCCGGCCTTCAGGCCTTGCGTGATCTGCACCTGGACGCCGGTCGCCTGGCCGGTCTTCACCGGGGTCTTGGAGACCGTCTGGTCGCTGTTCAGCAGCCAGACGAACGAGCCGTCGCCGCCCTGGCGCACGGCCGTGGCCGGCACGACGATCGCGCCCTTGATGGTGTCCAGCTCCATGCGGACATTGACGAACTGGCTGGGGAACAGGGTGTTGCCCGTGTTCGGGAAGCGGGCCTTGGCCTTCACCGTGCCGGTGCCGGTGTCCACCAGGTTGTCGAGGGTCGAGAAGCTGCCGCGATCCAGGGTGTTGGTGCGGGTGCGGTCCAGCGCGGTGACCGGCACATTGGCGCGGCCCTGGCGGGCGGCGATGCGCGGCACGTCGTCCTGGGGAACGGTGAACTCGACATCGATCGGCGAGACGGTGGTGATCACCGCCACGCCCGTGGCGTCACCCGCGCCGATATAATTGCCGACGTCCGTCACGCGCAGGCCCACGCGGCCCGAGACGGGCGCGACGATGCGGGCGAAGCCGAGGTTCAGGCGCGCGGTGCCGACGGCGGCCTGGTCGGCCATCACGGTGCCTTCCAGCTGCTTGACCGTGGCGGCCTGGTTGTCGACCTCTTGGCGGGCGATCGAGTCTTGGGCCAGCAGGGTCTGGTAGCGGCTCAGGGTCAGCTTGGCGGTGGTCAGCTGGGCCTGGTCGCGGGTCAGGTTGCCCTGCGCCTGCAGCAGCGACATCTGGTAGGGGCGGGGATCGATCTGGACCAGGGCCTGGCCGCGCTGGACCACCTGGCCTTCGCGGAACATCACCTGGGTGATCACGCCGCCGACCTGCGGACGCACCGTCACGGTCGCGGCCGGCTTCACCGTGCCCAGGGCCTCGATGACAATGGGAAGATCCGTCGCCGACGCCGTGGCGACCGCCACCGTGCTGGCGGGACCGCGCCGACCGCCGCCGCCGCCGAATCCGCCGCCGGGACCGCCCGCGCCGCCTTCGCCGTCCTTGCTGCCGTGAAGCAGGGTCCAGGCCAGCCAGATCACGCCGGCCAGGGCCAGGATAGCGATCAGTCCGCCGAGGATCAGCGTCCGGCGGCGCGGGGGCGTACGCGGGGCGTGAAAGTCAGTCATCGTCAGCCTTAAAGCGGCCGCGCGCGGCGCGGCGTGAGCGGGCGGCGACTGGCCGCCCAGAGGAAACGCGCCGTCATGAGTCGACGGACCTAGAGTCCCCTAGAGGCCGAACATGTGCGCCGGTTTTCAAGGTTGAAATGATCGAGCCTCGATATGGCTCCGCTTATGCGTCGGATTGTCGCCACAATCTGCGGAGCCGCCGAGGACGCGATCACCCCATCGGCTTGTCGAGCGTGGTCGGCGGCTTGCTGAACCACTGCGGCCCTTGCGGCGTCATGTGGATGCAGTCCTCAAGGCGCACGCCGAACTCGCCGGGGATGTAGATGCCCGGCTCGTCCGAGAAGCACATGCCGGCCGCCAGCTTGGTGGTCTCGGACATGACGAAGTTCACCGGCTCGTGGCCGTCCATGCCGATGCCGTGGCCGGTGCGATGCGATAGGCCGGGAAGCTTATAGCGCGGTCCCCAGCCCAGGCTGTCGTAGTAGGCGCGAACGGCGCGGTCGACCGAGCCAGCCTCGACGCCGATCTGGGCGGCCTCGAACGCGATCTGCTGGCCCTTGGCGACGTCGTTCCAGACCTTGCGCTGGCGGGACGTAGGCTCGCCGAACACGAAGGTGCGCGAGATGTCCGACTCATAGCCGCCGACATTACAGCCGCAGTCCATCAGCACGACCTGGCCTTCGCCCAACACCTGGGGCTGGCGCGAGCCGTGCGGATAGGCGGACGCCTCGCCGATCAGGATCAGGTTGAAGCTGACCCGCGCGCCTTGCTTGACCGTGAACTCGGCCATCAGGGCGCCGATGTCCTTGGGGCCCATGCCGGCTTTGACGTTGGCATAGGTGTGGCGCAGGGCCGCGACGGTGATGTCGGCGGCGACCTGCATCAGGGCCAGCTCGGCCGGCGTCTTGATCATCCGGCAGCCGCGGAACACCGCCGCGCCCGACACGACCTGGGCCGAGGGCAGGGCGACGCTCAGGCCCTCGACGATGAAGGTGCGGATCGTCTCTTCCGTGCCGATCTTGCCCGAGGCCAGCTTGCGGTCCGCCAACAGGCCGGCGGCGATAGCGTAGGGGCTCTCGTCCTCTTCCCAGGTGCGGACCTCGGCCGGCACGCCCAGGCTCTGGCGGATCGAGGGCTCCTCGAACTTCGGCACGACCATGCCGACCTGGCCCTCGCGCGGGATGATCGCCAGGCACGGCCGCTCGCTGCGGCTCCACTGCGCGCCCGTGAAATAGTCCATCGACGAGCCCGGCTCGGTGACGATCGCCGACAGGCCCAGCTTGGCCATCAGCGCCTGGGCGCGCTCGATCCGGGCTTGACGCTCGGCCGGGCCGATCAGGGCGACGCCGTCGGTCATCTTCTTGGCGGCGGTCTGTTGGGCCCATGCGGGCGCGCCCAGGGCGGCCGCGCTCGCTGCTGCGCCGGCCAGGAAGCCGCGCCGGCCCAGGTCTTGAAATGCGGTCATGTCGATCCTCGAAACCCTGTGAGCCCACGGCGACGCAGCCGAAGCCGGATCGCCTTTTGTGGGCCGGGGAAGCTTGGCCTGACAAGGCCTGGATCGGAGGAGATTTGCGAGCCGGAAACGTCCGTCGACGGCGCGGCGTACAGCTGTTCAGGCTGCGCGAAATGGCTCGGGGTCCCCGGAGGGGAAACTTCTAAGCTGTTCAAATTTTAGGAGAATGGTGGGTGTAGTAGGATTCGAACCTACGACCCGCTGATTAAGAGTCAGCTGCTCTACCAACTGAGCTATACACCCATTCGACGGTCCGAAGCACTTGCGAGCCCCGGCGGCGAGGCGCGGAACATACGCAATGATTTTGGGAGCGCAAGCGCTTTTTTCATGGCCAGACGAGATATTAGCGGAGCCGTTGATTTCGCTTACCTGGAAGGGTTCGCGGCCGGGGATTTCGGGGTCGTCGAAGAGGTGCTGGCGCTGTTTCGCGAGCAGGCCGCGCTGTGGACTCCTATGCTGGATCCCACCCATCCCGGCTGGCAGGACGCCGTTCACACGGTGAAGGGCGCGGCGCGCGGCGTCGGGGCTTTCCAGCTGGGCGAGGTCTGCGAACGCTGCGAGGCGGGGCAGGAGAGCCTGGAGGCGGTCAAGACCGCCCTGGACGTCGCCCTGCTGGATATCGCCGCCTATGCCCACGAACAGGCCCTGCGGTCGCTCAAGGGCTAAGACCCGCTGACTCTTATTCAGCTGCTCCAAGGGACGTCCAAAGAAAAGGGGCCGAAGCGATGCTTCGGCCCCTTGCAGGAGAGAGGGTATTGCGAGCTACGCCCTAGAACTTGGCGCGCATGGTCACCTGATAGGTGCGGCCGTCGTAGTCGATGCGACGCGGCAGCATCGGGTCGTTCTCGTATTCCGAACGGGTGGCGTCGGTCAGGTTGAAGGCGTCGACAGACACCGTCAGGTCCTTGGTCACGTTGAACGAGGCCGAGGCGTCCAGCTGGCTGCGCGCCTTGACGGTGCGGGCGTCGCCGACGAACGAGTTGCCGGCGGCCAGGTCGTACTTGTCGCGCCAGTTGTAGACCAGGCGGACGCCGCCCCACTTGGCTTCGTAGTAACCGATGACGTTCAGGTTGTTCTTCGACACGCTGGGCAGGGTGATCTTGTTGCCCGCCGTGTCCTTGCCGTCGATCTTCGTATACGAGTAGTTGAACGCGCCACCGAAGTTCTTCCAGAAGCCCGGCAGGAAGTCGAGGTTCTGCTGGATGTTGAACTCGAAGCCCGTGACGGTCATCGGCGACTGATTGGTCTTGCCGCTGATGTTGACCTGGGCGTTCTTCACCACGCCGCCGGAGCCGACGAAGGTGTTGGAGCTCAGGCAGCGCGGCGTGCCGCCCGAATTGTCGATGCGCAGCGTGCCCAGGTCGACGTCGAGGCCGTCGATCTTGCCGCTGGTCGGGCACAGGATCGACTGGTCGAGGATCGGGCCGATATAGCCCTTGATCTCCTTGCGATAGGCCGCGATCGAGATCAGGCCGCCCGGGCGATTGTACCACTCCAGCGACGCGTCATACGAGTCGGAGGTGTAGGGCTTCAGGTCCGTGGCGCCGAGCGTGACCGTATAGACCGGGTCGGTCGGCGGGTTCACGTCGACTGGCACCTGCACGAAGGTGGTCGGCACGTTGTCGCGCGGTTGCGGGCGGACATAGGTGCGGTAGGCGGCGGCGCGGAACACCAGGTCGTCGCGCAGGTCGGCGACCAGGATGGCCGAGGGCAGCCAGTAGTCGAAGTGGTTCTTGGTCGTCTTGGTCGACAGCGAGTGGTTGATCGCGCCAGCCTGGTTCGACAGGGCCGTGGTGCAGTTCTTACAGTTCAGCGCGGCGATCGTCTGCTCGGTGTACTCGTAGCGCGTGCCGACCGTGCCGCGCACCGGGATGCTGAACAGGTCGGTCTTGAACTTGGCCGCGAAGTAGGCCGAGTAGACGTTGTTTTCGTTGCTGAAATTGTTGTTCCAGTAGTTGCCGTCGGTATAGTTGTTGACCACGCCGTAAGGCGTCAGGAACACGCCGGGCGCGCCCAGCAGGAACTGGTCGGGCAGGCCGTTCGGGTTGGCCGTCGTGCGCAGCGCTGTGTTCACCGGGGTGATCACCGACAGGATCTTGTTGACGTCGACGTTCATCCAGTTGGTCGTCGCGCCGTCGGCCTTGTTGCCGAAGAAGTCACGGGCGTACGACAGCTGGGCGGCCATGTCCGGCGTGATGTTCTGGGTCAGGGCGCCCAGGGCGGTGTTGCGCGAGCCGCTGGAGGTGAACTTGTTGTGCTCGGCGCGGCCGCCGAACGTCAGGTTCGTGAAGATCGAGCTGTCCAGCGAGCGGTCGAAGTCCAGCTGGAACGAGTCCAGCACGTTGTCGGCGTTGCCGTTCGTGCCGGTGATGCCGAAGCGGTCGGCGGCGGTGCCGGCGGCCTGGCCCGGCATCTGGGCGCCGGCCTGGGTCGGGGCGGTGTTGGTCGCCGGGATCACATAACCGGTGGTCGGCATGTGGGTGGCGTGCGGCGTGACCAAGGTCGCGGCGTAGTTCGACAGGTCCGAGCCGCCCAGGTTGACCGTGGTGACGATGCCGTTCAGGCCCGCCGAACCGAGGTTCCGATAGGGGTTCTGGACGACGTCGAACTCGATCTGGTTGGCGTAGGCCTTGGCCTTCGACACGGTCAGGTTGGCGGTGGCCTTCCAGGCGTCGTTCTTGAATTCCAGGGTCGGGTTGAAGGCCCAGGTCTGGTTCTCGGCCGGCTCGGAGCGGACCGAGTCGAACGTATTGATGTTCTCGGCCTTGAACTTGTTGATGTAGGCGCGCGGGCCGTTCGGCGTCTGGACGATGTAGGGCGTGCCGATGTCGCTGATCTTGGCCACGGCCGAGGTCGCCGTCAGGGCGGTGTTGGTGCCCTGGCCGCCACCGGCGTCGATATAGAGCAGGTTGTTGGTGGCCTCATCCAGCTTGCGCTTGGTGATGAAGGCGTTGGCGCCGAACTTCCACTGGTCGTTGATGCGCCATTCGAAGCCGCCGGCCGACGACAGGGTGGTGCCGCGGTTGAACTTCACTAGCTGGCGGGTCTGGCTGGGATAGTAGACGCCGCCCGGGTTGGCGGCGATCAGGGCGTCATAGACCGGGTTGGCGCCGGCGGCGGCCTGGTTGCCGACTTGGATCGCGCCCAGCTTGTTGCCCCACGAGTTCACGGTGATCGAGTCGCGGCGGAACTTCTCGTCCTTCCAGGCCACGACGCCGAACACGGCGAAGTCGTCACTCAGGTGCTTGTTGTAGCCCAGCGAGGCCAGCGGGCTGCCGAGGTTGCCCAGGTCGTTATATTCGTACGAGACCTTGGCGAACCCGCCGTCCTTGCGGGCCAGGGCCGGGTTGATGCGCAGGTCGACATTGCCCGACAGGCCGCCGGCCAGGTTGGACGCCGACGGCGACTTGATGACGTTGATGGCGGTGAAGATGTCCGAGTTGAAGGCGCCCAGCGGGGTCGAGCCGTTCAGGATCGGATCGGCGAACGCGCCGCCGTTCAGGGTAGTGCGGGCGAAGGTGCCGGGCAGGCCGCGCAGGCTGATCGTGGCGTTGCGGCTGTCGGCCTCCCGGTTGATCTGGATGCCAGGGATGCGCTGGATAGCCTCACCGACGTTCAGGTCGGGGAAGCGGCCTAGGCCGTCCGACGAGATGCCGTCCGAGATTTCCAGGGTCTCGCGCTTGGTCGAGATGGCGTTGGCGTAGGCCTGGCGGAAACCGGTGACAACGACGGCTTCAACGGTGTCGGCCTCGGCCTTCTTTTCTTGGGCTTGAGCGGCCGAGCCAACCGCCAGGGCGGCGCACGACGCCATCAGCGCGGCGCGGAAAACGAACTTGGTGCGAGCATGGCTCATGAGATTGCCTCCCCCGGCGCACTGACACGGCGCCCTTGGGATGACTTATCCGACCAGTTCGGAGCGTTGTCAATAATTGGTAATGCCACTTATCGAAAGGTGGCAACCACTTGGTCAGGCCAAACCTCAGGATGCGGGCAAGGCGCTCCACGACAAAGGCGCGATTGTGGCGAAATCCTCGTTATGAGCTGAATCTTCAGGGAAATTCCGAGTTCACGTGACGGATTTGCGGCAGCCGGCTCGTGACTGCCGGAACCAACCTTTGCGCGAATGGTAAGGCCAGATTGCGGTCGCCGACTTGACCGGGTGGTAACGAACACGCCCGATGTGCGGCCAAAAAGCCACGCTCCGTCTGGCCACTTCGCCAGGTTCGGACGGCGTGTGAAGGATGGTTCATTGGCGCGGCGCTTGAGGGCTGGCTAGAACGGTGTTTCCCCAAGATGAGGAGACTTTTTCCATGCCCCCCAGCCCCTGGAGCCACACCCGCAGCGCCGGCGTCGCCGACGACATCGACTTCGAGATCAAGGGCGAGGAGCTGCAGTTCGTCGAGATCGAGCTGGATCCGGGCGAGAGCGCGGTGGCCGAGGCCGGCGCCTTCGTGTGGAAGGACGCCAGCGTCCAGATGACCACCGTGTTCGGCGACGGTTCGGCCGACCAGGGCGGCGGCATCATGGGCAAGCTGCTGGGCGCGGGTAAGCGCCTGGTGACGGGCGAGAGCCTGTTCACCACCGTCTTCACGCATCAGGGCCAGGGCAAGGCGCGGGTTGCCTTCGCCTCGCCGACGCCGGGCTCGATCCTGCCGCTCAATCTCGGTCAACTGGGCGGGACGCTGATCTGCCAGAAGGACAGCTTCCTGGCCGCCGCGCGTGGCGTGTCGATCGGCATCCACTTCCAGAAGCGGGTCATGACCGGCCTGTTCGGCGGCGAAGGCTTCATCATGCAGCGCCTGGAAGGCGATGGCTGGGTGTTCGTGCAGATGGGCGGCGCGCTGGTCGAGCGTGAACTGGCGCCCGGCGAGGAGCTGCACATCGATACGGGCTGCGTGGCGGCCTACACGCCGGGAATCGAGTTCGACCTCGTCATGGCCGGCGGCGTGAAGAGCGTGCTTTTCGGCGGCGAGGGCCTGTTCTTCGCCCGCCTGCGCGGCCCGGGGAAGGTCTGGATCCAGTCGCTGCCGTTCGCGCGCCTGGCCGGCCGCATGCTGCAGGCCGCGCAAGGCCAGGGCGGCAATCGCGGCGAGGGCTCGGTCCTGGGCCGGTTCGGGGACCTGATCGACGGAAACTAGGAGCGGGAGCGCCCTCGTGAGGGGGCGCTTTCCTCAGCCCTTCGTCCGATCCCAGCTGTCGTATTCGTGCGCGATGCAGCGGTCGATCAGCGTGCGCCAGACGGGCTCGGCGATGGCTTCCGACAGGCCGGACTCGCGGGCCGCGGCCTTGACCTTGGTCACCACGTCCTCGATCCGCGCGCGGTCGAACACCTTGGAGCGGTCGGCCTTGATGCGGGCCGCGGCGTCCATGAAGCCCTGACGTTCGGTCAGGAGCAGGACCAGAGCCCGGTCCAGGGCGTCCACGCCCTGGCGCACATCGGCCATGGTCTGGCAGTCGGCGGGAGCAAGGTGCTCGTCGACTGTGAGAGTCGTGATTTTCATGCGCCCCTTTAAGCGGTTTCCGACGCCGGAAACCAGTACCGTAAGGGCTTAAATCCCCGCGCCATTGTCCAGGGTCTGCAGCGCGGCTTCGTGCGCCTCGGCCTCGGTCTTCAGCCAGGTCACGAACGCCTTCACCTGCGGCAGGCGGCCCTTGGCCTTGGGGTGGACGACGTAGTAGGCGAAGTCGACCGCCGTGGAGGCCTCGAACGGGATCACCAGGCGTCCCGAGTCGAGGTCGGCCTGGGCCAGGGTGCGCTTGGCCAGGGCGATGCCACGACCGTTGGCGGCGGCTTCGATGACCAGGCTGGACTGGTTGAAGCGCGGACCCCGCGCGCCGTCGACGCCCTTGATGCCGCGCGCCGCCAGCCACATCGCCCAGTCGGGGCAGCTGTCGTCGGCGTCGGGCGAGCCGTCGTGCAGCAGGATGTGGTGGGCCAGGTCCTCGGGCCTCTCCAGGGCGTTGCCGTCCAGCAGCTCTGGGCTGGCGACCGGCACCACGGTCTCGTGCATCAGCCGGATGACTTCCAGGCCTGGGTAGCGGCCAGAGCCGTAGCGGATGGCCATGTCGACCTCGCCGGTGGCGAAGTCCACGACCTCCATGCCGGCCGACAGCCAGACGTCGACCTGCGGATGGGCCTGCTCGAACTTGCCCAGGCGCGGCACCAGCCACTTGGCGGCGAACGAAGGGGCGGCGGTCAGGGTCAGGCGGCGGCCGTCGACGGCGGCGGTGAGCAGGCTGGCGGCCTCGGCCAGGCGGTCGAACGCCTCGCGCAGGGCGGGCAGGGCGGTCTGCGCCGCGTCGGTCAGCAGCAGGCCCTTGGGCGTGCGCTTGAACAGGGCCGCGCCGACATAGTCTTCCAGATTCTGGATCTGCTGGCTGACGGCGCCGGGGGTCACCGACAGCTCGTCGGCGGCGCGGCTGAAGTTCAGGTGGCGTGCGGCGGCCTCGAACGCGCGCAGCGCATTCAGCGGCGGTAGGCGGCGGCGCTCGTTGGGTCTTTCCATAGTTTTACTGAACGCCCCGGCAGAAGTCCTTGTTTGCGAATTGAGCCCTTCGCGACGAGTTTGCAAGCGTTCGCTGCCGGATTGGCCCTTTTCGGCGG
>JAEXJH010000068.1 GCA_023445955.1 Pseudomonadota bacterium | reverse complement strand
CCAGGCGGGGGTGTTGGCGACCTGGGCGCCGAGGGCGGCGTAGTTCTTCCAGCCCTCACCGCCCTCGATGTAGAGGTCCAGGTCGGTGTCGAGGAACGCCCGCAGCGCCCCCTCCACCGTCGGCTTGCCGCTTGATGCCGCCTCATAGGACTCCAGCGCCCGCATCCGCCGCTCGCTGGTCACCACCGCCCGCCGCGCGAAGACCGCGTCGAACAGGGCTTTCTTGTCGTCGAAATAGTAGTTCATCAGCGTGTGGTGCACGCCGACCTGCTTGGCCACGTCCTTCAGGGTGACGCCGTAGAGCCCGTGCTGGGAGAACAGCGCCTCGGCCGCATCGAGGATCAGCTCCATCTTCTCGGCCCGCTGTTCGGCCTTGGTGGTGCGTCGACGGGGCGTTTCGGCTTCGGACACTGAACGGGATTTCCTGGCTTTGAATGAGAGACGGGAACGGACGATGCGTCAGCCGCCGCCGTACTCCGTTCTCAGCCTTATCTTGTCGATCTTGCCGGTCGACGCCAGGGGCATCCGCGGCAGGCGATAGACGGCGTCGGGGATCCACCAGCTGGCCACCCGGCCTTTCAGCGAGGCCAGCAGCGCCTCGTCGGTGACCTGGCCTTGCGTCTCGACCAGCAGGATCGGGCGCTCGCCCCATTTGGGGTCGGCGCGACCGATGACGGCGGCCAGCGACACCTCGGGCAAGGAGGCGACCACCGCCTCGATCTCGGCCGGATTGATCCATTCGCCGCCGGACTTGATCAGGTCCTTGGCGCGGCCGGTGATCATCAGGTTGCCGGCCGCGTCGATGCGCGCCAAGTCGCCGGTCGGGAACCAGCCGTCGGCGTCGGTGGCCGAGGTCTCGTGTCCGAAGTAGCGCTCGACCACCGCCGCGCCGCGCACCCGCAGGTGACCCTCGACATCGCGCTGCTGCGGCAGAGCCACGCCGTCGGCGTCGGTGAGCAGCAGGTCGACGCCCACGGCCGGACGGCCCGACAGGGCGGCCCGCGAAGGCGCGTTCAGGGGAGCCACGGTGCCGGACGGCGACAGCTCGGTCATGCCCCAGCTGGTCTGGACGATGACGCCCAGCCCATGCTCGATCCGCTCCATCAGCGCGGGCGGCATCGGCGCGCCGCCGACCATGATGCGCTTGAGCGACGGCAGCTTCTCGCCCGTGGCTTCCAGGTGCTCGACCAGGCCGAGCCAGACGGTAGGCACGCCCACCCCGACCGTGACCCCCTCTGCGGCGATCAGGCGGGCGAGGCTCGCGCCATCGGCGTTGCGGCCGGGCAGAACGAGCTTGGCGCCGACCGCCGGGGCGGCGAACGGCAAGCCCCAGGCATTGGCGTGGAACATCGGCACCACCGCCAGCACCGCGTCGGCGCCCGAGATCGCCATCACGTCCACCTGCAGCGCCCGCAGGGTGTGCAGGTAGCTGGAGCGGTGGGTGTAAGTCACGCCCTTGGGCGCGCCCGTCGTGCCGGAGGTGAAGCACAGGCCGCTGGGCGCGGTCTCGTCGAACTGGCCCCAGATAGCGTCGGGCTTGGCGGCGGCGATCATGGGAGCCAGGGCCTCGCCCTCCTCCGTCTCGCCATCGATGACCAACAGGCGCTCGATCCCCGGCGTGACGTCCATCATCTTGCGGGCCAGCGGCGCGAGGTCGGCCGAGGCGATCAGCACGCGGGCCTCCGACTGCGCGACCATGGCCGCCAGCTGCTCGGCGGTCAGGCGCGGGTTCAGGGTGTGGCAGACCGCGCCTATGCCCATGATCGCGAACCAGGCTTCGACATGGTCCTGGGTGTTCCAGGCCAGGGTCGCGACGCGGTCGCCCTGCTTCACGCCCAGCCCTGCCAGCACGCTCGACACCCGAAGGCTGCGGTCGCGCAGATCGGCATAGCCGACCCGGTCGATCCGTCCGCCATCGCGCGCGGTGACCACTTGGCCATCAGGACGCCACTTGGCGGCGTGGTCCAGGAACTTGTCGAGCGTCAGGGCGAACGCCTGCATCTCGCCATCGACTATCGGCACTGAGCAACTCCAGGGGGGATCGGCGGCGCCACGACGCCGACGTTCCAGTTCCAGGGCGTGTCGCCCCGGGCGCGTCGGCGGCACATCACCGTCTCGTTCAATTCGTACACGCCGGGACGCATGTGGACGCCCGGCTGGGGTCCGGCGGCAAAGGCCATGTAGGCGCGCGCGGTCCCGTAGGGCTTCCAGGCCGGCTGGCCGGCGGCCTTCGGCGCGCCATCCTTGGCGAACGAGGCCCAGTAGTCGCCCATCGCCGCCGTCAGCTTGGCCTCTTCCGGCGTGTCCGGGTTCTTGGGCCAGGCCGGCGGCGTGCCGCTTGCCGTGCCGAAGACGTAAGGCAGCTCGCTGGCGTGGAAGGCATGCAGACCCGCGGTTTCGGCGGCCGGATAGCCGTGGTCCCACAGATAGAAATAGCCCGGCTGGCCGACGGCGGTCTGCTTGGCGACAAGGCGCTCGGCGGTCCAGCCGTAGAGGGCGTCGCGCGGGGTCAGCAGCACGCTCTCCGGCACATCCGTCGACGGATAGAGCTTGAGGAAGTCGTCCGCGAGATCGCCGTAACGCGCCCGGATTTCCTTCTCATAGGCGGCCGCATCGGCTGGCGGCGGCGGGGCCAGGAATCGCAGCGAGCGGATCTCGCCGCTGTTGAAGCCGGCCAGGACCGGCACGCGGGCCTGCTCGCCGGCGTCGAACGTGTCGACCAGCTGCTTGGGCAGCACCTTGCCGTCGACCGCGCCGAAGGTCTGGAAGCCGGCCATCAGGGCGCCCGTCGTCAGGGTCTCGGCGTCCATGGCCCGCAGGTCGGCCAGGCTCTTGGCGCCCAGCTTGGTCGCCGTCATCGCGCCCATGGTCTCGGCCGGGATGTGGCCGTACTTGCCGTCCCGTAGGTCCGGGGTCGAGACCATGTAGGCGCTCTGGGCGATGGCCTTGTGGAACAGCCCCCGAGCCGGCGGCGAGGCCATCAGGTAGAGGATGCTGAGACCCCCGGCGGACTCGCCGGCGATGGTGACCTGGGCCGGATCGCCCCCGAAGGCGGCGATGTTCTTCCGCACCCACTTCAGCGCCGCGATCTGGTCCAGCAGGCCGTAGTTGCCCGAGACGTGGTCGGGCGATTCCGCGCTCAGCTCTGGATGGGCCATGTAGCCCAGCACGCCGAGACGGTAGTTGATCGAGACCACGACGATCCCGCGCTTGGCCAGGGCCGCGCCGTCGTACATGCCCTCGGCGCTGGAGCCGGCGATCAGCGAGCCGCCGTGGATCCAGACCAGCACCGGAGCCTTCTTGGCCTTGGCCGGAGCCCACACGTTCAGCGACAGGCAGTCCTCGCTGAAAGCCTTCAGCGGCGAGGCGTAGATGCTGCCCGGACGCGGCTTGGCCTGCATGCACGATGCGCCGAAGTCGAGGGCGTCACGGACGCCGCTCCAGGTCGCCGGAGCGGCGGGCGGCTTCCAGCGCAGCGCCCCGACGGGCGGCGCGGCATAGGGGATGCCCTTGAAGACCTCGAGGCCGTCCTGGGCGACGCCGCGTACCGAACCGGCCGGCGCCTTGACGACGGGGGCTTGGGCGTTGGCGACGGCCGGAGCCATCGCCAGAATCGCCAGGGCCGAGACGAGGAGACGCTTGCTCATCATCGCCTCCTAGAACGCATAGCCAAGGCGCACGCCGGCAGTGCGCGGCCGCATGGTCGCGAACCGGCTGGCGATGAACGCTTCGGGGTGGACGTAGGTGACCGAGTGGTCGTCGAACAGGTTCTCGACATAGGCCCCGATCGTCGTGTCGCCCATGGCCACGGCGAAGGTGGCGTTGACGTTCTGGTACGAGTCCGTGAAGCCGTAGGTCGCGCTGGTCACCGTCGGTTGGCCCGGCACGTGCTGGAACGAGCCCGGGTACGAGCCGACGTGTTGCAGCACGACCGACAGGTTGGCCTTGGCCTTCGGCGTCAGGTCCCAGCCATAGTTGACGAACAGCGAGCCCTGCACCTTGGGCGAGGCCAGGCGCGCGCCGACCACCGCGCCGGAGATGGCGGCCTCGGCCGGGGTCAGCTCGGTGACCTTGGCGTCGTTCAGCGAGCCGTTCAGGCCGATCGTCAGGCCCTTGGCCGGATAGGCCAGCAGCTCCAGCTCGATCCCCTTGCTGCGCGCCGCGCCGATGTTCGTGGCGAACTGCACGCTGTCGGAAACGCGGTTGGCCTGGACCTGGATGTTGCTCCAGTCGATCAGGTAGACGGCGACATTGGCCGAGACCAGGCCGTTCAGGAACCGCCCCTTGGCGCCCAGCTCGTAGTTGGTCAGGTCGTCCGACGAGGCGCCGTTCGGGATGATCAGGTCGCTCGGATTGACCAGGCTGGGTCGCCCGGCGAAGCCGTTGACCACCGGGGTGCGGAAGCCCGTCGACACCGTGGCGTAGGTCGTCAGCGCCGGCGACGGCTTGTACGACAGGCTGAGCTTGAACGACGGCTTGCTGCCCGTCGCCTTGACACCCGTGGCCGCCGTGAACGGCGTCAGGGTCAGCGGCCCGCGGATGCCGTACAGCGCGTTGACCAGATAGTTGCTGTTGTAGCCCCCGGCCTCGGTGAAGCCCTGCGAGTCGACCTTGCCGTAGCGCAGGCCGCCGGTGGCCCAGACCTTGTCGCTGAAGTGATAGGTCAGCTGACCGAAGGCCGCCTTCTCGTGCGAGAGGAAGTGGGTGTACTGGCGCTGATAGTACTCGTCCGGCAGGCCGGTGATGCCCCGGGCGGTCAGGAAAGCCGGGTTGGAGCGGTAGAAGTAGTCCACGTCCAGGCGGCGATCCATGTAGAAGCCCCCGACCACCCAATCGACCTTGCCGCCCGGATCCGACGCGAGCCGCGCCTCCTCGACGAAGGTCTTCTGGAAGCCGCCGGCGTCCAGGGCGAAGGCGATCGCGCCGCCGAAGGTGCCCGCCAGGTCGACATAGAACTTCTGGTCGAACTTCGAATAGGTCGACGAACTGGTGAAGTGCGCGCCGTCGAACTGGTAGTCGACCGTGACGTTGTGGCTGCGCAGCTTGCCGACGAACAGGTCCGGGCGGTCGGAGACCCGCTTGTTCCGGCCCAGGGCCGGATTGACCATCGAGGAGTCCTTGGGGTTGCTGTCCTCGTAGGAGAACAGCGCCTTCACCGACAGGCGGTCGTTGGGCTTCCACAGCAGCGTCGCGCGGCCGCCCCAGTCGACCAGGGTGTTGGAGTTGTGCACGCCGGTGCCGAGGTTATCGAGATAGCCCTCCTCGTGCCGGTAGAAGCCGACAACGCGCAGGGCCAGCTTGTCCTGGATGATCGGCAGATTGACCATGCCGTTGTAGCGCTGGCGCAGCGAGTCCGAGCCCGTCAGGCCAAAGTCGACCAGGGCCGCGCCCTCGCGGCTGGAGAGGTTCGGGGCCTTGGTCAGGATGCGCAGCGCGCCCGACAGCGAGCCGGAGCCAAACAGCGTGCCTTGCGGCCCGCGCAGGAACTCCACCCGCTCGACGTCGAACAGGTTGGGGTCCAGCACCGTGGTGTTGCCGATGGTCGAGATCGGCAGCTCGTCGACATACACCGCGACCGTGCTCTGCAGGTTGGCGCCGTAGCCGTTGGTGGCCACGCCGCGGGCGGTGAAGTTGTTGAAGTTGGCGGTGGCGCGATTGAGCACCACGCCGGGCGTCTCGCGCGCCAGACCCTCGAAACCGACGATGCCCTTGGCCGTCAGCTCCTTCTGGTCGAAGGCGGTGACGCTGAGCGGCACGTCCTGGATCTTCTCGGGACGGCGGGTCGAGGTGACGATGACTTCTCCCACCAGATCGGCGTCCCTGTGGTCGCCTTTCCCCTGGTCAGCGGTCTGGGCCGCGACCTGTGTGGCGAATGATACGAGCGCGACGGCGCAAGCCGACGCCAGCAGACGAGCCTTCATGTCGTTCCTCCCAGAACGCGTGTCGATCGTTTGGACGTCGACGATTGTGCGGTCACGGTGAGGGCGATCACGGCTCGTGTCAATACTCACTCACTTGCGTGTGAAGATTGACGAGTGATCGGATTTGAAGGCATGCTCCACTCAGGCCAAGTTCAAAAAGAACGGCCGTCGGGAGGAAGCCTTGAACACCATGCGCGCCATGACGCCGCGAGTCCGTCCGCCTGCCGGGACGCTCGCCCGATGAACGCCCAGTCCCCGACTGTTGACACTGCACACGCCCCCGTCGGCGGCCGCGCCTGGCTGGTGCTGGGCATGCTGTGGTTCGTCTATGTGCTGAACTTCCTGGACCGGCAGCTGATGTCGATCCTGGCCAAGCCGATCCAGGACGCGCTGCATGTCAGCGACAGCCAGCTCGGTTTGATCGGCGGGCTCTATTTCGCGATGTTCTACTGCTTCATCGCCATCCCGGTCGGCTGGCTGGCCGACCGCACCAATCGCGTGGCAGTGCTCAGCCTGGCCTGCGGCATCTGGAGCGCAGCGACCGTCGCCTGCGGCCTCTCACGGTCCTATGGCGAGTTCGCCTTCGCTCGGATGACGGTCGGCTTCGGCGAGGCCGGCGGCGTGCCGCCCTCCTACGCCATCATCTCCGACTACTTCCCAGCGCACCGTCGGGGCACGGCGCTGGGCATCTACAATCTGGGACCGCCCGTCGGCGCGGCGCTGGGCATCGCGTTCGGCGCGGCGATCGCGGCGGCCTTCAACTGGCGCTACGCCTTCGTGATCCTGGGCGTCGTCGGCCTGGCCGCCGCCGTGGTCCTGCCGATGATGGTCAAGGAGCCGCCCCGCGGTGGGCTGGACGGGAATGCGGTCAAGATCGAGAAGGCCGGCTTCTGGTCGACCCTGAAGATGTTCTTCTCGCGCCCGACCCTGGTGCTGGCCTCGCTGGGCAGCGGCGCGACCCAGTTCGTCACCTATGGCCTGGGCAACTTCACTACCCTCCTCCTCATGCGCGAAAAGGGCATGGCGCTCAGCGAAGTCGCCGTCTGGTACGCCCTGGTCGTCGGCGTCGGCATGAGCGCCGGCATCTACGCCTCGGGCCGGGTGATCGACCGCTTCCGCAAAAGGTCCAAGGTCGTCTACGCCATGGCCCCGGTCATCTCCCTGACCCTGGCGATCCCGTTCTACATCGGCTTCGTCTGGGCCCCGACCTGGCCGCTGGCCCTGGCCTTCCTGATGGGGCCGAACTTCCTTAACTACTTCTACCTCTCCTCGTCGGTGGCCCTAGTCCAGGAAGAGGTGCGGCCCGAGCAGCGGGTGATGTCCGGCGCCCTGCTGCTGCTGGTCATGAACTTCATCGGCCTGGGCCTTGGCCCGACCTATGTCGGCGCGGCCAGCGACTTCTTCAAAGCGACGCACCCGCACAACTCGCTGCAGATGGCGCTCTACACCCTGGTGCCGTTCTACGTGATCGCGATCGGCCTCTTCCTGTGGCTGGCCCGGATCTTCCGCCGGGAGGCGCGGGCCTAGACCTAGGTCTAGGCTTTTAGGGCGATGAACCCGGCGGCCATGAAGCGGGCGATCCGCTTCTTGATCGCCGGGAAGTCGTCGGAGTGGCACAGGCCGCTGGACAGCCGGTCGATCCGCCCCGTCCGCGCCAGGGTGTTCATCAGGGCGCCCGACACGAAGTGGTAGCCCCAGAAGATCTCCTCGTCGGCATAATCCGGCAGGGCGCGCTTGAGGATGCCGACCAGCTTCAACACCACGGGATCGAAGTGCTCGTCCATCAGCGCCGCGCCCTCGGGCGTGTTGCTGACCCGGGCGCAGAAGGCCCCGTAGTTCATCCAGTGCTCGCCGCCCTCGTAATAGAGGTCCAGATCGGTATCGAGGAAGGCGTGCAGCGCGCCCTCGACTGTCGGCTTGTCGCCCGCCGCCAGCTCGTACTGCTCCAGCGCGATCATCCGCCGGCCGGACGTGACGCCGGCCCGTCGCGCGAACACCGCCTCGAACAGGTTGGCCTTGTCCTTGTAGTAGTAGTTCAGCAGCGTCGTGTGGATGCCCACCCGCACGGCCACGTCGCGCAGGGTCACGCCCGAAAGGCCGTTCTGCGAGAACAGGTATTCGGCCGCATCCAGGATTTGCTCCAGCATCTGGGCGCGCTGCTCGGCCTTGGTGCGCGGGCGCTCCTTGGCCTCTTCCACGGTGGCTCCTGCCAAGCCGTCCTCCTGGTCCTGTCGTTCGCCGCGTAGTCGGCCCGGCGCGTGCCTGTCAATCGTTCCCATAGCGTCAGGCGCCCCCGCTTCGGGGTCGCCGAACAATGATCATTGACGTCGCCGAAGCGGCGCCACAATACTCACTCTTGTGAGAATGAGCGTTAGAGACTCGTTCAACAGGGAGGGTTCGCCACATGAGACTTGGGCTTACGAGCGCGTCGGGAGTCGCGCTGCTGATCGGGATCGCGGGCCTTGGCGCCCCCGCCTGGGGTCAGGAAAAGACGGCCGCCGATCAGAACACACAGGTCGAGGAAATCGTCGTCACCGGCTCCAACATCCGGGGCTCGGCGCTGGACGCCGCCCTCCCCGTGGAGGTCTATTCGCAGGAACAACTGGAAAAGCAGGGCTCGCCGACGGCGCTGGAGTTCGCCAAGAGCCTGACCATCTCGGGCCCGACGACGGGCGAGAGCTACTATTTCGGCGGCCCGGCCCTGGTCGGCTCGGTGAACTACAATCTGCGCGGCCTGGGGGCCGACAAGACGCTGGTCCTGCTGAACGGTCGGCGGATGAACCAGAACACCGCCAACGTCCCTTCGATCGCGCTGGCCCGCACCGAGATCCTCAAGGACGGCGCGGCGGTGATCTACGGCGCCGACGCCACCGGCGGCGTGGTCAACTTCATCACCCGCGACAAGTTCGTCGGGATGGAGGCCCAGGCCCAGTACAAGCAGATCCGCGGCTCGAAGGGCGACTATTCGGTCGGCGTGATGGGCGGCATCGGCGAGGACCGGGTCAACCTGCTGGTCTCGGCCGAGTACGAGCACCGCTCGCGCCTGGGCACGATGGAGCGCGACTTCACCAAGGCCTCGCTGACGCCGGGTACGGGCTACAACCCCGCGCCCTGGTCGACCCTGACCAACCTGACCGGCTGGCAGCCGCGCGGCGCCCTGCCTACGACGCCGACCGCCACGGACACCGGCGAGTGGGGCGCGAACCTGGGCGGCATCGTCTCGGACTTCACCGCCGCCAGCTGCGCCGCCGTCGGCGGCCGCATGGATAACGTCTACACCTGCGCCTACAACTACATCCCGTACTATCGGCTGGTGGAGAACCAGGACACCTACCGGCTCTACGCCCAGCTGAAGGCGCAGATCACCGACAGCATGAAGTTCCACATGGATGCTTCGTACGGCCGGGTGAACCTGCCGCAGGTGATGGGCTCGCCGGCCCAGCCGGTGTCGCGCGGTTCGGCCCTGACGACGGGCGCGGTGAACCAGTTCTACGTGCCGATCAGCAACCCGTTCGCGGCCGAGTTCGCCGCCGCCCACGGCATTGTCGGCGCCTCGGGCTTCACCCCGATCACCTATCGCCTCTTCGGCCACGGCGGGAACCCGTACTATTCCGGCGGCGACGGCTTCGGCGTGGCCGACAAGATCGAGAACAAGGTCTGGCGCATCTCGGGCGGCCTGACCGGCGACCTCGGGGATCTCGCCCCGTTCGCCAAGAAGGTCGGCTACGACTTCGCCCTGACCTATAACGACGCCAGCAACTACAACACCCACGCCGACACCATCGGCTATCGCCTGCAAGAAGCCCTGAACGGCTTCGGCGGTCCCAACTGTAAGGCCATCGACCTGGACCCCAGCCGCTTCGGCACCCAGAACGCAGCCGCCGCCGGCAAGAACGGCTGCCAGTACTGGAACCCCTTCTCGACGTCGTTCAAGGGCCAACCGGTGCGCGGTCTGGCCAACCCGAACTACATCGCCGGCCACGAGAACCCCGAGGACCTGGCCCTCTGGATGTTCGACCCGCGCGCCGTCGAGACCCTGAGCCACAACTTCACGGCCGACCTGGTGTTCAACGGCCTGTCTGGGATCAACCTGCCCGGCGGCGAGGTGGGCTGGGCTTTGGGCGGCCAATACCGTTCGATGGCCAACCGCGTGAACGTGCCCAGCGCGTTCAACAACGGCTCGGTCCAGTGCGAGTGGCCCAGCAACACCACCAGCGCCAATGGCGCGGGCTCGGGCAATCTCAGCCCGACGCCGCTGCCGACCAACGACCCGAACTTCCGCGGCTGCACGCCGGACGCGCCGGGACCGTTCGTCCTGTTCGCCCCGACCCTGCCCAGCCAGGCCGACCAGAGCCAGTACTCGCTGTTTGGCGAGCTGCAGATCCCGCTGTTCGAAACCGTCGACATCCAGCTGGCGGCGCGTCGCGAGAAGTTCTCCAACGACCTGGGCGCCACCGTCTACAAGGTGTCTGGCAAGTGGAACGTCTGGGGTCCTCTGACCCTACGCGGCTCGTACGGCACCAACTACCAGACCCCGCCGCTAGGGGTGACGCCCGGCGCGATCACGGTGGCCGCGCGCACCTACACGGTGGCGGCCAGCAACTGGCTGGCGGCCCAATTCATCACCGACGCCAGCCTGAAACCCGAGACCGCCAAGACCGCCAATCTCGGCGCCATCTGGCAGAGCCGCGGGATCGCTGACGACCACAAGTTCCGCCTGATCGTCGACTATTTCGACATTCGCACGAAGGACCAGATCGGCCAGGTCGCCGACCCGAACCAGATCGCCAGCCTGGTCTTCAACGGCGCCGGCGGCACGATCACCACCTGCGACGTGACCAAGCAGCCCCTGCTGGCCCGCATCACGTTCAACAACGGCTGCGCGGTCGGCATGAGCGGCGTCGGGACCTTCTCGGCGGTCTCCACCCGCTACGGCAACGGCCCCGGCCAGACGACCAAGGGCTTCGATGTTCAGGCCACCTACGGCCTGCCGCTCGGCCCAGGTAACCTGGACATCAGCCTGACCGCCACCCGCGTCACCGAGCTGAAGACCGGCGCCACCACCTTGGACGGCGTCACGATCTCGACCGGCGACGACCGGCTGGGCACGCTGAACTTCGCCACCTTCGCCCAGGCGGCTCCCAAGCTGCGGGCCAATCTCGGCGTCAACTACGGCCTGGGCCGCCAGAACTTCCGCCTGGGCGTCAACTACGTCTCGGCGGTCGTCGATGAGCGGGCCGGCACGCAGTACGGCGAAAACGGCAAGGAATGGGTGACCACCGACTTCACCTATCGCCTGCAGCTGGGCGACAGCATGGCCCTGACCGCGACGGTCGCGAACATCTTCGATCGCGACCCGCCGCCGGCCCAGGAAGAGTTCGGCTACGACCCCTGGACCGGCAATCCGCTGGGCCGGACGTTCGAGCTCGGGATCAAGAAGTCCTTCTGAATTTGGTACTCCCCGTTTCCGACCTCTGCGCGGCGGGCGGCCCTCGGGTCGTCCGCCGTCTTTCTTTCGGCGACTGCCTCTTCCCTTTTGAGGACAAAAAACCACTACCGTGGCGGGCCTTTACGCCAAATTCGCACATTGTGGTTGATCGTGTGGGTCACTGCTCAAACGGCGAGTTCATGGCCCTTTCCTCACTGGCATACTCGGCTTCCCACGCGGGTGACGGCGACGTTCACGCACGCCTGGAAACCGCGCGCGGCGCCATCGAAGGCCGCTTCCTGGAAGTGGGCCAGGTGCTCTCCCAGGTCGTGGACGGAACCAGCGCCCTGATCAGCGCCCTGGACCGCATGCGCGAAGGCCTGGAAGGCCAGGAGGTGGCCGCCGCCACCCGTCAGCTGAGCCAGGCTTCCGACCAGCTGCGCGAGCTGCCCAAGTCCCTGCTCGATCGCCGCGACCGCTTGGGTGGCCTGGTGCGCGCCGGCGACGCCCTGACCGCCTGCATTGAGGACATGCGCCAGCACCTGGCCTACCTCCGGGTCTTCGGCGTCAACATCAAGATCACCTCGGGCGGCATCATCGCCGCCGGGCCGGAGTTCGCGATCTTCGCCCAGGAGATCTGCGACTGCATCGAGCTGGGCCGCACCCAGCTGGACACCTTCCGCAACGACCTCGCCGGCATGGACGGCGCCCTGCGCGCGGCCCTGAGCCACGAGGACGAGCTGCGCCGCCGCTGTGACGGCCTGCTGCCCGCCGTGCCCGACGCCCTGGTCGGCCAGACCGCCGCCATCGCCGAGCACCAAGCCAAGATCGCCCAGATCAGCGCCCGCGTCGGCGAGCTGGTCCGCGACGTCCGCAAGAAGATCGGCTCGGCCCTGGCCGCCCTGCAGATCGGCGACATCACCCGCCAGCGCATCGAGCACGTCCAGCACGGCCTGGTGCTGCTGGAGACCTCGGGTCGCGCCCTGCCCGCCGAGCCGCGCGCGCGCCTGAACGCCTTCGTGCACCGCCTGCTGGCCGCCCAGCTGAACGCCACGATCGACGACTTCCACCGCGACGTCTCGCGCATCGGCCAAAGCGTCGGCGCCATCGCCGGGGACGCCAGCGAGATCCTGCGCCTGCGCGACCATGCCCAAGGTGGCTCGGACAAGGATGGCAGCTTCCTGCGCGGCCTGGAGTCCAGCGTCGGCGAGGCCTTCGCCCTGGTCGACGACATCGACGCCGGCGCCCGCCAGGCCGAGGACGTCAGCCGCTCGGCCGCCAGCTCGGCCCGCGACCTGGTCGCCCAGATCGAAGCCATCCAGAACATGCGCGCCGACGTGCAGATGATGGCGCTGAACACCACGCTGAAGTGCGCCCGCATCGGCGAGACCGGCAAGCCGCTGGGCGTCATCGCCGTCGAGCTGCGCGCCCACGCCGGTCACCTGGAAACCTCGGCCGGCCGCACCCTGACGGCGCTGCAGTCGCTGTCGAGCTCGGCCGACGCCCAGCCCGAAACCGCCGGCCAGGACGGCGCGACCAGCGCCGCCCTCGCCCTGCGCGACGCCGTCGGCCGCATCCGCAAGACGGGCGACGCCGTCGAGGGCGACCTCGTGGACGCCGCCCGCCAGGGCACCGACGTCGTCGACATGCTCAAGCGCGCCGCGGCCCGCTTCGACTTTCAGCGCCAGGTCGGCGACCACCTAGACCAAGCGGCGGCGGACCTGGAAAGCCTGTCGGGCGACGTCGCCGTCGATGACGTGATGAGCGCCCTGTCGCCGCTGCTGGCGGATCTGGCCCGCTGCTACACCATGGCCCAGGAACGTGAGGTCCATGCGGCGATGACGGCGGGGCTGGACATGGCCGTGGTTGAGGCGCCGGCGGAAGCCGAAGCGGTCGACGACGACGACCTGCTGTTCTAGGGCGCTCGCTTAAAGTTTCGCGATTCCCAAATACACTCGTCCATACCCCCACAACGGCGGGGATGACGGGGGTTGTTGGGGTGG
>JAEXJH010000067.1 GCA_023445955.1 Pseudomonadota bacterium | reverse complement strand
GGATCGGGGTGGCCTTCAGGCGGGGCAGGGCGGCGGCCATGAAGGTGCGCCAGACCTCGGCGGGCGCGCCGCCGCCGGTGACCCGCTTCATCGGGGTGTTGTCGTCCTTGCCGGTCCAGACGGCGGTGACGAAGCCGCCGGTGTAGCCGACGAACCAGGCGTCCTTGTAGTCGCTGGTCGTGCCGGTCTTGCCGGCGATGTCGTAGCCGGCGACCTTGGCGCGGGTGCCCGTGCCCGACACCACCACCTGGCGCATCATCTGGTTCATGTACTGCAGGGCCGGCGAGCCGATCACGGCCGAGCGCGCCTGCTTGTCGACGCTGTGGTCGTAGAGAACCTTGCCGCTGGCGGTGCGGATGCGCTCGATGCCGTAGCCCTTGGCCAGGAAGCCGCCGTTCGAGAACGGGGCGTAGGCCTGGGCCATCTCCATCGGCGAGACCTCGACCGCGCCCAGGGCCATCGACGGGTCCAGCTGGATCTTGCTGGTGATCCCCAGGCGACGCGCGGTGGCGGCGACGTTGCTGGTGCCGACCTCGTTGGCCAGGCGCGCGGCGACCGTGTTGATCGACTGGGCCAGGGCGGTCTGCAGGGTGATCGGACCCAGATACTTGTTGGTGTAGTTCTTCGGCTCCCAGTTGCCGATCTTGACCGGCTCGTCGACGACCATGACCGACGGATTGCGGCCCTGTTCCATGGCGGTCAGGTAGACGAACGGCTTGAAGGCCGAGCCGGCCTGGCGACGGGCGGTGGTGGCGCGGTCGAACTGGGTCTCGGCATAGTCGGCGCCGCCGACATAGGCGCGGATGCGGCCTTCGCCGTCGATGGCGACCAGGGCCGCCTGCTGCACGCCCTGGGCCTCATGGCCGTCGACGCCCAGCTTCACGGCGCGTTCGGCCGAGACCTGGATCGGCAGGTCCAGGGTGGTCTCGACGACGAGGTCCTCGGTCGGTTCGCCGACCAGCGAGCGGACCTGGGCGTCGATATAGTCGGTGAAGTACTGGGCGCGCTGGTTGGCCAGGGTGGCCGAGACCTGCACCGGGGTGCTGAACGCCTGGTCGCGCTCGGCCGGGGTGATGGCCTTGATGCGCACCATCTCGTCGAGAACGATGGTGGCGCGGCGGGCGGCGCGCTCCTTGGCCGAGACCGGCGAATAGCGGGCCGGACCCTTCATCATGCCGGCCAGCAGGGCCGACTCGCCGATGGTCAGCTCCTTGGCGGGCTTGTTGAAATAGCGCTGCGAGGCGGCCTCGATGCCGTAGGCGCCAGCGCCGAAATAGACCCGGTTCATGTAGAGGGCCAGGATCTGCTTCTTGCTGAACTTCAGCTCCAGCCAGACGGCCAGGATCAGCTCTTGGGCCTTGCGGCGATAGTTCTGGGCCGGGCTCAGGAACAGGTTCCGCGCCAGCTGCTGAGTGATGGTCGAGCCGCCGCGCTGGGGACCGTCATGGGTGGCGTTCCACGCCAGCGACCGGACGATGCCCCATGGGTTGAAGCCCAGGTGGTGATAGAACTGGCGGTCCTCGATCGCCACGAAGGCGGCCGGCACGTATTTCGGCAGGGCGTCGATATCGACAGGCGGCGCGTACTGGCTGCCGCGCACGGCCAGCAAGGCGCCCGAGCGGTCCAGATAGTTGATCGAGGGCTGGCGCTTGACGTCGTAGAGCTTGGACGTGTCGGGCAGGTCGCTGGCGAATACGGCGAAGAAGGCGACGACGAAGATCAGGCCCCAGACGCCCAGGACCGTGCCCCAATAGACGAGGGCCTGGAGCGGGGTCCGCTGCGGCCGGGCCGCCTTGTTCCCGCTGAAGGGTCCGTTCGCCATGGTCGTCCTGTATCCCGCGCGTCTGTCTCGAGCGCGTTCCGTTTAGCCCAAGCCCACACAACGCGCGACAAGATTGACGAGAAGTGAACGAAGCTTAAGGCGCGCTTGTGGCGGCGTCTTCTTGGCGCCATGTTGCCACTTCCGATTGAGGAAACAAACGGCGAACGACCATGGCGTTTCTGGCTGTGTCCGATGATGACCCGTCGCGCTTGGCCTCGCCGTCCGAGGCTGTCAAAAGAGCCCCCGTGTACGTTCCTCCCGAATCCCCCGCCCTCGACCACGCCCGCGATGTCCTGCGGCGCACGTTTGGCCATGCCGATTTCCGGGGCATGCAGGCGGGGGTGATCAACGAGATCTTGGCCGGCCACAGCGCCATGGCCGTGCTGCCCACCGGCGGCGGCAAGTCGCTCTGCTACCAGATCCCGTCGCTAATCCGGCCGGGCGTCGGCCTGGTGATCTCGCCGCTGATCGCCCTGATGGCCGACCAGGTCCAGGGCCTGCGCCAGGCCGGCGTGGCGGCGGAGCGGCTGGACAGCAACGTCTCGATGGACGAGCGCAGCGATATCTGGCGGCGCATCGACGCGGGCGAGGTCGACATGCTGTACCTGTCGCCCGAAGGCCTGATGCAGCCGTGGATGCTGGACCGCCTGTCGCGTACGCCGCTGGCCCTGATCGCCGTCGACGAGGCCCACTGCGTCAGCCAGTGGGGTCACGACTTCCGCCCTGAATACCGGATGATGGGGCGGCTGGCCGAGCTGTTCCCCGACATCCCGCGCCTGGCGGTGACCGCCACCGCCGACGCCCGGACCCGCGACGACATCCGCGCCGAGCTGCGCCTGCAGGGCGCGGCCGAGTTCGTCGACAGCTTCGCCCGGCCCGAGCTAGCCCTGTCGGCCGAGCGCAAGCGCGGCAAGGGCCACGACCGCGTGGTCGAGCTGGTCCTGGAGCGCCCCGGCCGCGCCGGCGTCGTCTATGCCGGCAGCCGCGACTCGACCGAGAAGCTGGCCGAGAAGCTCAACGCCGAGGGGATCCCGGCGCTGGCTTATCACGCGGGCCTCGACAAGGCCGTCCGCGCCCGCCGGCTGGAGGACTTCCTGGAAGCCGACGCCGCGGTGATGGTAGCGACGATCGCGTTCGGCATGGGCGTCGACAAGCCCGACGTCCGCTACGTGATCCACGCCGACCCGCCGGCCGCCATCGAGGCCTATTGGCAGGAGGTTGGCCGCGCCGGCCGCGATGGCCAGCCCGCGGAGGGCATCACCCTCTATGGCTCGGCCGATATGGCCTGGGCCGGCCGCCGCATCGACACCAAGGACGCGCCCGACGAGGTTAAGCAGGCCCAGTCGCGCAAGCTGCGCCAATTCTATTCGATGATGGAGGGCGTCACCTGCCGCGCCGCCGCCGTCCGTCGCTATTTCGGCGAGGAGGGGGTAGCGCCGTGTGGGGTCTGCGACGTCTGCGTCTCGCCGCCGACCGGCATCGACGCCACCGAGGCCGCCCAGAAGGCGCTGTCGGCCGTGCACCGCATGGGCGGTCGCTTTGGGCGCGGGCGGCTGATCGAGCACCTGCTGGGCAAGACCAAGGACGTCACGCCGCAGGAGGCCCAGCTGCCGACCTTTGGTATCGGCCGCGAGTTCAGCCAACCCGTGTGGCGCGATCTCTTCGACACCCTGATCTTCGAGGGCCTGCTGCGCGAGGACCCCAATGACGGCCGGCCGCTGATCGGACTGGGCGACGTCGAGGGCGTGCGCCAAGTCTATCGCGGCGAGCGCCGCGTGGCCCTGCGCCAGATGGCCGAGACGCCGGAGACGGGCCGCACCAGCACGGCCCGCAAGCGCCGCGAGGGCAAGGCCCTGACCATTCCGCTCGAGAACCAGATGCTGTTCGAGGCCCTGCGCGCCTGGCGCAAGGAGCAGGCCCAGGCCCAGCACGTGCCGCCCTATGTCATCTTCCACGACGCCACCCTGGCCGAGATCGCCGCGGCCCGTCCGGCCACCCTGGCGGCGCTGGGCAAGTCCGGCGGGGTCGGTCAAGGTAAGCTGGACCGTTACGGGGAAGCGGTTTTGAAGGTCGTGCGGGAGAACTAAACGGCGCGCGGGGTGTTTGCTTCCAGTCAAGCCGAGGAGCCTCCCCCAATGACTGACATCAGCAGCTTCACCCCCGATACGTCGTCGGCCGCCGCCGCTTTGGACGGCGCCAAGAAGACGACCGCCGAAAAGACCAAGCAAGCCAAGGAAGCGGTCAGCAAGGCCGTGAAGTCGGCTCGCGAAACCGCCACTGAAGTGGCCGCTCAGACCCGCACCTTCGCCAGCGAAAAGGCCAAGGTCGGCGCCGCCTACGCCCGCGACAAGGCGCAGGTGGCTCACCACGTCGCCGAAGAACATCCGATGGGCGTGGCCCTCGGCGCCTTTGCGATCGGCCTGGGCGTCGGCTTCCTGGTCGCGCGGAATTTCGACTAGGTCAGCGGGTCCGTCCTCGCCCTTCGACAAGCTCAGGGTGAGGACTACTGCTGGCGTTGAGTAGAAACCTCATCCTGAGCCTGTCGAAGGACGAGGTTTCGGCGCCTCAGATCGCCAGCCGCTCGGCGTTCACGCCCGCGGCCCGCAAGGCCGCGAGGCGCGCGAACGCCAATGTCAGGGCCTTGCGACGCGGCGGCGCCAACGGCGTCAGCGGCGCTTCGCGCACGACCGCGCCGCCAAAGCCGTCTGCGACGACCAGTCCTGGCTCGTCCGGCAGAATCCCATCGGGAAAATGCGGCGCGACGGCGAAGTAGAACGCGTCGCAATAGGGCGCGTACTCGCCCCACTTCCGGTCGACCCGGAAGTCTTCCAATCCCGACTTCACCTCGATGATCAGCACGTCGCCCTTCGGCCCCAGCGCCATCAGGTCGGCGCGGCGTCCGTTCGGCAAGGTCACTTCGGCCAGCGGCGCGTATCCCAGATCGATCAGCAGCCGCGCGGCGCCGCGCGTCACGGTGAGGGTCGTCTCGGGCCGCGACGGCCGCATGTCGATGATCACGTCCACGGCGCAATCATGTTCCAGCTTTGTTCGCGCCGCAAGAGGGCGAAACGCGCGTCTCAGCGAACCGGTGCGTAGACGTACTCGTGCTGGGCGTCCTGCATGACCAGCGCAGTCTTGGCGCCGGACGCGCGCGTGCTGAGCGACCAGCCCGTGACCGTCGGGTCCAGCATGACGAGGTTGGTGCTGCCGTCCTCGTTCTTGCGCGTGCCCATCAGGCTGGAGAAGCTGCCGAAGTCGAACAACACGCCGCCGTCGGCGGTGCGTTTGACGTTGATGAAGCCCAGTTCCGGGCTCTCGTAGCGGGTGGCCAGCTGGGCGACGATGGCCGGATCGGGCGGAATCGCCGTCAGCGCCCGCTCCTTGGCGATGTCGGCGCGATAGGCGACGGCGTTGGTCTTGACGCTGGCCATCGCCTCCTCGCGCGCGCCGTACAGCAGCTCGACCAGGCGGCGGCGCGAGACGTCCAGCAGCGGCCGGCCCTCCTCGCTGTTGAACAGCATGACCATGCCGACGCCCGCGTCGGGCAGGATCACCCAGTCGGTCTTGTAGCCAGGCATGGCGCCGCCGTGGTGGACCATCTTGACCCCCCAGCGCGAGCTCGTCTCCACGCCCATGCCGTAGTAGGTGGCCTCGCCGGTGACCATGCCCTGGTTGCGGCGGGCCAGCAGGGCGTCGGCGCTGACCAGGCGCTGGCCGTTCGGCAGGACGCCGTCCCGCAGCTCGTTCAGGGCGTAGAGCGCCAGGTCGTGGGCGCTGGACCACGCGCCGCCGGCGGGGCGGGCGAAATAGATGCTGTCGCTCTTGTCGATCGTGCCGATGGCCGGCTTGCCGTCGGCGTCCAGGCTGTGCGGGTCGGCGTGGTCGCCGCGCTCGGCGGCGGCCTTGCTGAAGGTGGTGTCCTTCATGCCCAGTGGGTCGAAGACATAGGTCTGCATGGCCTTGTCATAGGCCGCGCCGGTCTCGACGCCGGGATAGGTCACGTGGCCGGCGACATAGCCGGCCGCCGTCGCCAGCAGGTTGCTGTACTGGTAGACCTCGCCGAACTTGCTGGTCGGCTTCATCGGGGCCAGCAGCTTGAAGGCCTCGTCGGCGGGGGTGTCGAGCCCGCCGGTCATGATCCACTCCAGGTCCTGGCGCGGCATGCCGGTGCAGGCGCAGACCAGGTGGCGGATCTTGATCGTGTCCAGCACGGCCGGGTCGCCCATCTTGAAGGTCTTGTCGGCGTCGACCACCCGCTCGTCCCAGTTCAGCTTGCCCTGGTCGACCAGCCGGGCCAGCAGCAAGGTGGTCATGCCCTTGGTGTTCGAGGCGATCATGAAGCGGGTGTGGGCGTCGATCGGCGCGGGCTTGCCCAGCGTGCGCACCCCGATGCCGCCTTCCTCGACAATGCCGTTCCTGTCGATGAAGGCATAGGCCATGCCGGGCGCGTCATAGGCGGCCATGGCGTCCTTCCAGAACGCCTTCATCGCCGCGCGCGTCTTGGCGTCCAGCGGCGCGGCGGTCTTGCCGGCAAAGGTTTCGGCGACCACCCCGACCGGGCGGAAGGTGTCCAGCGTCTTGCGCAGTTCGCCGAGCCGCTTGTCGACCGTCGCCTCCGAGCCGTTGAGGAGCAGCACGGTCCAGCGCTTGCCTTGGCGATAGGCCAGGGCGCTGAGGGCCAGTTTCTCGTCCGGAGAGGTCTCGTACTGGGTGTTCCAGGTCTCGTCCCAGCCCTCGCGGGCGGCGCGCTGGGTGCTGATCCGCACCTTGCGGGCGAAACCCGGCTCGACCGCCGCCCAGGCCTTGAGGATTGCGGTCGCCGCGTCGGGCGCCGCGCCGATGTCGACGACAGTCAGGCGGACGTCGCCTTCCGGCGCGGTGACTTGGACGCGATCGGGTTTGGCGGTGGTGGCCCAGCCGTCCGGCGTCTCGAAGGTCGCGATCGCGGTCGCGCGCGGCTCGGCGGCCAGGCATACGCCGGCCGATAGAGCCGCCGAGATCGCCACGGCGGCGAACGACAATCCGAACCTGCGCATGATCTTCCCCTCGACCTAACAGCGTTATCCCAGAAGGGCCGGGATCGGCGGGAAAGGCAAGTGGGCGCTAGGGCGCGGGCTGTTTCGTCGGGCGCAACATCGCGGTGTCGTAGCCCAGCGCCTTGGCCCGCGCCGTCAGCGCTGCGCGGTCTGCCTCGGTGGGTCGTTTGCGCGCGAGAAGCCACAGATAGCGGCCCGAACCTTCGCCGACGATCGACCAGCTGTAGTCGTCGGCGTGGTCCAGGACCCAGTAGTCGCCGAAGAAGAACGGGCCAAAGAAGCTGACCTTGAGCTTGGCGTTGGTCGCTGCGTCCGCGATCTTGGCCTTGCCTTCGGACACCTTCACCGGCCCGTCGACCGCGCCCTGATGGCAGGTGTTGAGCACGCGGATCAGGCCGTCGGGGCGCTTGGAATATTCGGCGGTGACGCCTTCGCAGCCCTTCTCGAACCGCATGTCGTAGCGGGCCACCTCGTACCAGCGACCGGCATAGCGTTCGAGGTCGACGGCCCTGGCCGGCTGCGGCGGGTTCGAGTTGCCGACCGGGCCGGCGACGCAGGCGGTGAGGGCGACGGCGCCCAGGAGAGCCAGGAAGGGCTTCATGCGCCGGGTCCTTCGGGCGGGTGCTGTGGGAATTCCAGCTTGGCGTAGCCCAGGGCGCGGACGCGTTCGACGGCGACGGCCTGGGACGCGGACGGCATCTCCGGCTGGCGCGAGATCAGCCAGACATAGTTGCCGCCCGGGGTGGCCATGATCGCCCACGAGCGATCGTTGGCGCAGTCCAGCACCCAGTATTCCTGCTTCTTCAGGCCCCCTAGGAAGCTCATCGTGAAGCGGGTGTTCTGGCTGCCCTGGATGATCCGACCGGTGGTCGAGAACACCTTTTCCGGACCCATGGCCGAGCCGCGATGGCAGGTTTGGCGAACCTTGAAGCTGCCGCCCTGTGTCGTGAAGTCGGTGGTCGGCGCCTCGCAGTCGCGCTGCCCGGCGTTGGGCGTGCGGGCGATCTCGTACCAGCGGCCGGAATAGAACTCGGCCGCCACGGGCTTGGCGGGCGGTGGAGCGCCGGCCAGCGCGACTCCGCCGGCCAACGCGGCGGCGGTCAGGGCCAGGACGATGGTCTTGGAAAACGACATGGGCGGACCTTTGCCTAGGTCCGCCCAAACGCCGTGAGTTGTAGCGAAGTTCCGTCTATTCGGCCGCGATGCTCACGCCCGAGAGGGGCCGATCCTTGAAGTTGATGGCCTGCAGGTGGCGGATGCCTTCCTCGGCGATGTCGTCGCCGACCATGCGGTCGCCTTCGCTCTTCAGCTCGTCGATGTCGACATACATGGCGTAGAACGCCTTGGTGCGATCGGTGATGATGCCGGCGTTGAGCAGCGTCTTGACCAGCACCCGGAAGATGTTGGTCTGCTCCTTCATGTTCTCCCGACGCACGTCGTCGGTCATGATCTTCCCGTACTCCTCGACCACCTTGTCGGGATCCAGGCCGAACGCGGCGTAGAGGTCCAGCTGCTGGTGCGGCGAGACGAGGTTGAACAGCAGGGTCTGGAAGCAGTGCGCCGCCCAGTCCTCGATGATGGCGTGCTCTTCGGGGGTCAGCTTGGGCACGGTGCGGTCGGCCCAGATCTTCCCGAACTTGTGGTGGAAGGCCTCGTCGGTCATCACCAACTGCAGCAGCTTCTTGCCGACCGGGTCGTTGATATTGTTGTAGAACGTGGCGAAGGCGCCCATGGCCAGGCCTTCGACCAGCATCTGCATGCCGATGATCTTCTTGTAGACCTCGGGCGCGCCGATGATCTCGACCAGCAGGGTCTTGAGGGCCGGGCCGCATTCGACCGGCTTGCCCCAGCGCGCCTTGATGTACTTGGCGAAGGCCGTGACGTGGCGGGCTTCCTCGCGGGTCTGGTTGGCGGCGTATTCCTGCGCGCCCTGGTCCTTCAGCACGTGGCACAGGCTGGCCGACAGGTTCAGCGCGCCCTGCTCGCCGTGCAGGATCGACGAGAAGCTGCGCAGCACCGACTGGTTGATGAAGCGGATACGGGTCTTGGGGTCCGACAGGTGGTTGGACACGTAGTCGGTCGACAGGGCGATGACCATGTCCTCGGGAACCAGCGCCTGGTTCTCCATGTCGAACGGCTCGTCGAAGTCGATATAGGTCTTGTCCAGCGGATCCCAGAAGTGGTCGTGGGTCGCGGAAATGATCTTGTCGAAGGCGCTGGAGCGGTTGCCGTAGCGGTCGAGTTCGAGCATCGACTCGAAGTCGTCCGGCGCGACCGCGTCGTACATGGCGTCTTTGGTGATGTTCTTGTCAGTCATGTCGCGGCGCTCCCTGTCGGCCGGGTGACGTCCATATGGCCGGGTCCGTCTTGCGCGGGCCTCCGGCGATCTGAACACTGTCAACTCACTTGAGCGGGCGGGTCAAATTAAAAATGACGGAGGCGTCACCTTTGCTGCGCTGCATTAATCTGAGGGCGGAATGAAGATCTTCGTGCTGACCGGGGCCGGGGTGTCGGCCGAGAGCGGCCTGGGCACCTTTCGCGACAGGGACGGGGTGTGGACGAAGTACGACCTGAGCGAGGTCGCCACGCCGGAGGGTTTCGCGCGCAATCCGGGCCTGGTGCGAGACTTCTACAACGCCCGCCGGGCTAACTTGGCTGGGGCCGAGCCGAACGCGGCGCACGTCGCTCTGGCGCGGCTGGAGGCGGCGCTGGGCGATGACCTCTTCCTCTGCACGCAGAACGTCGACGACCTGCACGAGAAGGCTGGGTCCAAGCGCGTGATCCACATGCATGGCGAGTTGGCGGTGACCCGCTGCGATCACTGCCAGGCGACGCGGCCGGATGCCGAGCCGCTGACCGCCGAGGCGGTCTGCGGGGCGTGCGGGCGGGAAGGCGGCGCGCGACCGCACGTGGTGTGGTTCGGCGAGATGCCGCTGTTCATGGAGGAGATCGGAGACGCCCTGGCGCAAGCCGATCTCTTCGTCTCGATCGGCACCTCGGGCTCGGTCTATCCGGCGGCGGGGTTTGTCAGTGAGGCGCGAGCGATGGGCGTCGCGACCTGCGAGATCAATCTGGAACCGTCCGCCAACGCCTACGTCTTCGACGAGAAGCTCTACGGCCCGGCGAGTGAGGTGGTGCCGGCGTGGGTGGAAGGCGTGCTGGCGCGGCGCTGACCCCCTCCACCGCCGTTCGGCGGTCCCCCTCCCCCAAGAGGGGGAGGAGAAAACGGAGCGGCGC
>JAEXJH010000066.1 GCA_023445955.1 Pseudomonadota bacterium | reverse complement strand
ACCGTCAGCAGGTTGTTGAAGTCGTGCGCCACCCCGCCGGTCAGCCGGCCGACCGTCTCCAGCCGCTGCGCCTGGGCCAGCGCCGCCTGGGCGCGGGCGGTCTCGGCCATGCTGGCCTCCAGGGCGGCGGTGCGCTCGGCGACGCGGCCCTCCAGGTCCTTGCGCGCCTCGACCGTCTCGGTGAAGTCGAAGCAGCTGCCGATATAGCCGCGATAGACGCCGGCCTCGTCGAAGCGCGGCGCGCCGACACTGTTGATCCAACGCCAGGCCCCGTCGGCGCGGCGCAAGCGGAAGGCGACATTGAACGGCTGGCCCGTCCTGGCGGCGGCGTTGGCCGTATCCAGGCCGGTCTTACGGTCCTCGGGATGCACGCCGCTCAGCCAGCCCGCGCCCCGTTCCGCCTCCAGGCTCGCGCCCCGAAAGTCCAGCCAGGCCTGGTTGAACCAGTCGGCCCCGCCCTGCGCGGAGGTCGCCCAAATCAGCACCGGCGCGGTGTTGGCCACCCCACGAAACAGCTCCTCGCTGCTGCGCAGCGCCGCGGCCGCGCGGCGCTCCTGGGTCACGTCCCGGAAGGTCACCGCCAGGTCGTCGACCAGGCGCACGCCGCTGGAGCGGATCCAACGCTCTTCGCCGTCGATCATCCGCCGCACGTCGAGATCGTCGGGTCCGCCAGTCTCCAGGAGCCTTAGAAGACGCTCGACCATCTCGCGGCCGGTCTCGTCGCGGAAGACGTCCAGCACGCGGCGGCCCAGCAGGGTCGAGACGCCCTTGGGCCCCATGACCTCGGCCATCGGATTGGCATAGGTCCAGCGGAAGTCGACGACCCGTCCAGCCTCGCGCACCGGTTCCAGGATCACGAAGGCGTCCAGCGACCCTTCCTGCGCCGCCCGGAAGCGCGCCTCGGCGGCCAAACCCGCCCGAACCGCCCGACGCAGCGCCTCGACCAGGACGACGATCAGCCCGCCGCACAGCAGGAACATCATCAGCTGCGCGGCTTCTCGGGCATGAAGAACCCACGAGCCGTCGGGCGACATCCAGAATCGCCAGGCGATCAGGGCGCACAGCGTCAGGGCCAGGATGCCCGGCCCCAATCCGCCGACCATCGCCGCGACCATGACCGCGACGAAGAAGGTCGGGAAATAGATCGGGGTGCCGAAGACGAAGACCGCCAGAAAGCGGCCGGCGATGGCCAGGCCGACGAACAGCAGCGCCACGCCGTAGCGCAACTCGCGCCGGTCGGCCGCCGTCACGAACCTGATAGCCGTCCGTCCCAGCACGCCAGCCTCGCCCCGATTGCCGCTCTACAGCCCCGCTTGGACCCGTCTAACGTCTCAAGGAATACGATGTTCCGGGCGCCGCGCAATGCGTTCGACGCCCGGTTGATCGCCTCAGGCCGAGCGCTTGGCGGCTGGCTTGGTCTCGACGGTCAATGGCGATGGCAGGGCGCCGGCGATGGTCCAGGCCGTCAGGGTGTCGATCGGGGCCGGACGGCCGATGGCGTAGCCCTGCAGCTCGGTGCAGTTCTCGCCGCGCAGGAAGATGATCTGCTCCTCGGTCTCCACACCCTCGGCGACGACCGGGATCTCCAGGCTGCGGCCCAGGCCCAGCACGGCGCGCACGATGACGGTAGCGCGGTCGTGGCGATGGATGTTCTCGACGAAGCTCTTGTCGATCTTGATCTTGTCGAACGGGAACGACTGCAGGGTCGACAGCGACGAGAAGCCGGTGCCGAAGTCGTCCATGGCGATCCGCACGCCCAGGGCCTTCAGGCGGCGCAGGTTGTCCAGCGCGCGCTGATAGTCCTTGAAGAGCGCGCTCTCGGTGATCTCCAGCTCCAGGCGCGAGGGCGACAGGCCGGTGGTGATCAGAACCTCGTGCACCAGGCTCGGCAGGGCCGGGTTGTGCAGCTGGATCGGCGAGAGATTGACCGCGATGCGCAGTGGCTTCTCCCAAGAGGCGGCGTCGGCGCAGGCGCGGCGCAGGACCCAGTCGCCCAGCGGACCGATCAGGCCGTTTTCCTCGGCGACCGGAATGAATTCCAGCGGCGGGATCATGCCGCGCGTCGGGTGCTTCCAGCGAACCAGGGCCTCGAAGCCGCAGACCTCGCCGTCGGTGGCGCGGGCCAGCGGCTGGTAGTGGACCACCAGCTCCTCGTCGGCGATGCCCTGGCGCAGGTCGCGGGCCAGGTTGCGGCGCTCGCGGATGCTGTCGTCCATCTCGCGCTTGAAGAAGCGATAGACCCCGCGGCCGCTTTCCTTGGCGCGGTAGAGCGCCATGTCGGCGTTCGCCATCAGCGACTCGGTCGTGCGGCCGTCGTCGGGGAACAGGCTGACGCCCAGGCTGGAGCCCAGGGCCAGTTCCTGGCCGTCATAGACCACCGGGGCCGACAGCAGCTCGAGCAGGCGGCCCGCCAGCTCGGCTGCCGCGGTCGGCTGGTCGCCGCCCCCCACCAGGACGATGATGAACTCGTCGCCGCCCAGACGCGCGGCGAAGGACGGCGCTTGCACCGCGGACTGCAGGCGGCGAGCGGTCTCGACCAGGATGGCGTCGCCGGCCAGATGACCGTGCTGGTCGTTGGCTTCCTTGAAGTGATCCAGGTCGATGCAGATCACCGACAGGCTCTCGCCAGAGGCCTCGACGCGATCCAGCGCCGCGCCCAGGCGGGCCTGCAGCGAGTTGCGGTTCGGCAGGCCGGTCAGGCCGTCGTGCTCGGCCAGGTAGCGAATCTTCTCCTCGGCCGCGCGACGTTCGCGCAGGTCGCGGACGGCCAGGACCGTCAGGCCCGAGGTCTCGATGCGGGCGCCGTCATCCATCAGGCGCGAGAACACCTCGACGGGGATTTCGCGGCCGCCGGCGATCGGCTGGATCTTGCCTTCGCGGCGGACGCCCTCGCGGGCCGGGCCGGCTTCGTCCAGGGTCAGGATATCGCCCATCAGCGAGCGGCCGACCAGGTCGCCAAGCTCGGCGCCGACCAGCTCGCAGAAGGCGGCGTTGGCGTCGTTGATCTTGCCCTGCTGGACCACGACCAAGCCCTCATAGGCGGCGTTGGCCAGGCGGCGGATGCGCTCGAGGGCCGAGCGCGAGGTCTGGGATTCGATGGCGACGGCGCCGAGGCCGCCCAGGATGATCATGGCCGTGATCGAACCGACGGCCAGGGTCAGGATGCCGCCCGACAGCAGCTGCTCGGGCACCTGGACGCCGGCGTCCGGGATGATGGTGATGGCCGACATGCCGGTGAAGTGCAGGGCCACGATGCCCAGGCACAGCAGGCCGCCGCCGATGGCCTGGCTCTTCACGGTGCGCGCCTGGCCGGCCAGGACGAGGGCGGCGGTCGCGCCGCCGACGCCCAGGATGGCCGAGAAGCCGACGGTGGCGTGTTCCCAGACCAGGTGGCCCTGGGTCACGAAGGCCGACATGCCGGTATAGTGCATGGCCGCGACGCCGAGACCGATCAGCACGCCGCCAGCGAAATCGTTGGTGGTCGACCGCTGGGCCGAGGCGACCGCGAAGCCGCTTGCCATGAACAGGACGGCGATCATCAGCGACAGCAGGGTGCCGGTCGGGCTGTAGCCGGTCTTCAAGCCGGGCGTGAAGGCGACCATGGCGATGAAGTGGGTGGCCCAGACGCTGGAGCCGGCGACCAGGCCGGTCAGCAGCAGCCAGGCGGCGCGCACGACGCCTCGGGCGCCCCGCATCCGCGAGTAAAGGCGGAACGTGGTGAAGCAGCCGGCGATGCAGACGACGCCGGCGACAAGCACCAGGCGCAAGTCATGTTGCGTCGTCAGACAGGTCAAAAACTTGAGCACGCACGGCCCCCCAAGGGTCACATCCCCTTAGAGCTACAGGCAGAGTTGCAAATAAAGCGTTTCACGCGAGTTTGCCGCGACAACTGGTCCGCGCAACCGTGCGCAACGGGTGATTTTTACCCGCTCGCCGGGCGTCGCCTCAGGCGCTCGCCTGGGCCTGATGCCACTTCCAGGCGCTGGACAGGATGGCGTCGAGATCGCGCGACGGGTTCCAGCCGAGCTGCTCGCGGGCCTTGGCGTTGTCGCCCACCAGGATGGGCGCATCGCCCGGTCGGCGCGGGGCCATCTGCACCGCCAGCGGCGTTCCGACCGCCCGTCCCACGCCGTCGACCAGCTCGCGCACCGTGGTGCCGGCGCCGGTGCCGAGATTGTAGGATTCCGACGAGCCACCCGCCAGCAGGCGCTTCAGCGCCGCGACGTGGGCGTCGGCCAGGTCCAGCACGTGGACATAGTCGCGCACCGCCGTGCCGTCGCGGGTATCGTAGTCGTCGCCGAAGATCGTGAAGTGCGAGCGCTGGCCCAGGGCCACCTGGATGGCCAGCGGGATGGCGTGGGTCTCCGGCTCATGCCACTCGCCGATGCGGCCTTCCGGATCGGCGCCGGCGGCGTTGAAGTAGCGCATCACCGCGCTGCGGAAACCGACATAGCGGTCGTAATCGGCCAGGGCCTGCTCGACCATCAGCTTGCTGCGGCCATAGGGATTGAGCGGCGCTTGCGGGTGATCCTCGGCCATCGGCAAGGTCACCGGGTCGCCGAAGGTGGCGCAGGTCGAGGAGAACACCAGGGCGTTCACGCCAGCGCGCCGCGCGGCCTCGACCAGGGTGATCGCGCCGCCGACATTGTTGTCGAAGAAGACGCCGGGGTTCTTGACCGACTCCCCGACCTCGATGCGGGCGGCGAAGTGCAGGACCGCGACCGGCTGGTGCTGCGCGAACGCGGCGTCCAGCCGCGCGGCGTCACGGATGTCGCCAACTTCAAGCGGTCCCCACCGGACGTGCTCGCGATGGCCGTTGGAGAGGTCGTCGAACACCACCGGCCGGAAGCCGGCCGCGGCCAGCGCCAAACAGCAGTGCGAGCCGACATATCCGGCGCCGCCGGCCACGAGAACGGTCTGCATCGTTATCCCCCACGCGATGTGCGCTCTGGCTAGCGGGTTTGCGCCTCGGTTGAAAGCCGATGCGCTTATCGGTCATCAAGTTGTCACCGCCCTGGGTGTTTTGCGTCCTTGGCTTGCCTCGGCGGGCTGATTGCTGGAATAGGCGGAGGCGCTGCGTGGGGCGGCGCTGTGGTTGGATCAGGATGCTTCGATGCGCGTAGCGATGATTGGCACGGGTTATGTGGGCCTGGTGTCTGGGGCTTGTTTCGCCGACTTCGGTCACGTGGTGACGTGCATCGACAAGGATCCGAGCAAGATCGAGCGGCTGGAGAAGGGCGAGATCCCGATCTTCGAGCCGGGCCTGGACGACCTGGTCGCCCGCAACGTCCGTGAGGGCCGCCTGTTCTTCACGCTGGAAGGCGCGCAAGCGATCAAGGACGCCGACGCGGTGTTCATCGCCGTGGGCACGCCCACCCGCCGCGGCGACGGCCATGCGGACCTGTCTTACGTCTACGCTGCGGCCGAAGAGATCGCCGGCCTGATCGACGGCTTCACCGTGGTCGTCACGAAGTCGACCGTGCCGGTCGGCACCGGCGACGAGGTCGAGGCGATCATCAAGAAGGCCAACCCGAACGCCCAGTTCGCGGTCGTGTCGAACCCGGAATTCCTGCGCGAAGGCGCGGCCATCGAGGACTTCAAGCGCCCCGACCGTGTGGTCGTCGGCACCGACGACGAGCGCGCCCAGGCGGTGATGCGCGAGCTCTATCGTCCGCTGAGCCTCAACGAGACCCCGATCGTCTTCACCGGCCGCCGCACCAGCGAGCTGATCAAGTACGCGGCCAACGCCTTCCTCGCCATGAAGATCACCTTCATCAACGAGATGGCCGACCTCTGCGAGAAGGTCGGCGCGGACGTCCAGCAGGTGGCCAAGGGCATCGGCCTGGACAAGCGCATCGGCGGCAAGTTCCTCAACGCTGGCCCCGGCTATGGCGGCAGCTGCTTCCCCAAGGACACCATCGCCCTGGTCAAGACGGCCCAGGACTATGGCGCCCCGACCCGGCTGATCGAGACCACGGTCGAGGTCAACGACGCCCGCAAGAAGGCCATGGCCGGCAAGGTGGCGGCCGCCATCGGCGCCGAGGATCTGGCCGGCAAGACGATCGGCGTGCTGGGCCTGACCTTCAAGCCCAACACCGATGACATGCGCGACGCCCCCAGCCTCGACATCATCCCGGCCCTGCAGGCGCTCGGCGCCAAGGTGCAGGCGTTTGATCCGGAGGGCGCCAAGGAAGCCGCCCACATGTTGAAGGACGTCGACTTCAAGACCGGCGCCTACGAGGCGGCTGAGGGCGTCGACGCTCTGGTGCTGATCACCGAATGGGATCAGTTCCGGGCGCTCGACCTCGACCGCCTGAAGCTCCTGATGAAGGCCCCGGTCGTGGTCGACCTGCGCAACGTCTACAAGCCCGGCGAGATGGTCCGCCACGGCTTCACCTACGCCTCGATCGGACGGGGCTGACGCGATGGCGTCGCCGATCATCGTCACAGGCGCGGCGGGCTTCATCGGCCTGCACGTGGTCGAGCGCCTGTTGGCGCGCGGCGAGACGGTGATCGGCGTCGACGTGTTCAACGCCTATTACGATCCGGCGCTGAAGGCTGCTCGCGCCGCGCGGCTCGAAGGCCGCGACGGCTTCACGATGATCCGCATGGACATCGCCGAGCACGAGGTCTTCGCCGAACTGGTGAGAACGGCCGGCGCCAGACGGGTGATCCACCTGGCCGCCCAGGCCGGGGTCCGCTACTCGATCGAGAACCCGTTCGCCTATGAGCGCAGCAACCTGGCCGGCCACCTGTCGGTGCTGGAGGCCTGCCGCCATGCCGGCGTCGAGCACCTGGTCTATGCCAGCTCGTCCAGCGTCTATGGCGACCGGCCGCTGAACGGCGACGGCTTTCGCGAGACCGATCCGGCCGAGAGCCCGGTGTCGCTGTATGCGGCCACCAAGCGCTCGTGCGAACTGCTCAGCCAGAGCTACGCCAAGCTCTACGGCTTCCCGCAGTCGGGCCTGCGGTTCTTCACCGTCTATGGTCCCTGGGGTCGGCCGGACATGGCCTATTACGGCTTCACCGAGAAGATGCTGAAGGGCGAGCCGATCGACGTCTATGGCGAGGGCCAGATGGCCCGCGACTTCACCTATGTCGACGATATCGTCGACGGCATCCTCGGCGTGCTGGACCATCCGCCGGGCGAGGGCGGCCATGAGGTCTACAATATCGGCGACAACGATCCGGTCGGGCTGATGGAGATGATCTCCACCCTGGAAGCGGCGCTGGGGATCGAGGCGCAGAAGACCTTCCTGCCGATGCAGCCCGGCGACGTGCCGGCCACCTTCGCCAATATCGACAAGCTGCAGGCGCTGTGCGGCTATAAGCCCAAGGTCAAGCTGGCCGAGGGCTTGGCGCGCTTCGTCGACTGGCGGAAAACCTACGCCGGCTGAGCCATCGCCCGCTTGGACTGCTGGTGCTCGCGCCAGGAGATGAACAGCGTCGAGGCCACCACGATCGCCGCGCCGAAGATCACCGCCGGCTTGGGAACTTCGTGGAACAGCAGCAAGCCCGCTCCGACCGCGAAGACCAGCCGCGTATAGTCGATCGGGGCCATGACCGCCGCCTCGCCGGCCTCCATGCCCTTGATATAGGCCCCCTGGGTGAAGGTGCCGATCACGCCCATGGCGGCCAGCAGCCCGAGATCCGGCAGGGTCGGCCACTTCCAGACGAACAGGGCCGGCGGGATGGCGAAGACCAGGCCCAGGACGGCGGCGTAGACCAGCAGCACGAACGGGCTGTGGTCGCGGGTCATGACCTTCATGCCCGTGATGGTCAGGGCGAACAGGAAGGCCGAGGCCAGGGCGCAGGCTTGCGGCCAGCCGATCCACGCGCCCATGCCGCCGGAGCCCGGCTTCAGCATGATCAGCACGCCCAGGAAGCCGACCAGCGCTGCGCCGATCCGCAACGGCCCGATCGGCTCGCGCAGCACGAAGGCGGCCAGCGGCACCAGCCATAGCGTCCGGGTGAACGACAGCGCGTTGGCGTCGGCCAGCGGCAGCTTCTGATACGCGTAGAAGCCCATGATCAGCGCCAGCACCCCGGCGCTGGAGCGGAAGATCAGGATGCCCGGACGGGTGGTGCGGAACGCCGCCTTCCAGTCGCGGGCCATCAGCGGCAGCAGCACGATCACTCCCGCCAGCTGCCGGTAGAAGGTCTGGAGCGCGGCCGGATAGCCGGGCCCCAGGAACTTGATCAGCGTGGTCATCGCCGTGAAGCCGACCGCCGAGGCCAACATCCACAGCGCGCCGCGCAGGTTCGGGGTGAGGGTCACCCCGCCCCGCCGGCGGCGACCAGCTGGGCGCGCATCGCCTCGGCCTGCTCGGGCGTGATGCCCATGGCCGCGAGGATCGGCGACGGCGTGTTCTTGTCCCAGGCCGAACGCGGGCCGACCGTGATGCCGCCGTCGACGACGATGTGGGTCCCGGTGACGAACTGCGAGTCGTCGCTGGCCAGGTAGAGCGCCGCGGCGGCGATGTCCTCGGGCAGACCAGACTTCGGGATCGGCTGGATCTTGGGGCCGATCGAGGCGATCTGGGCGGCCATCTGGTCGGCGACCTCGCGCGGCAGGCCCATCGAGGCGCCGAAGATCGAGGTGGCGATCAGGCCCGGGCAGATGGCGTTGACCCGGATCTTCAGCGGCGACAGCTCGGCCGCCGCGCACCGGCTCATGTGGATCACCGCCGACTTGGCCGCCGAATAGGCCAGCGGCCCGAAGCCCGCCTGCAGGCCGGCGATCGAGGCGGTGTTGATGATCGAGCCGCCGCCGCGCTTCAGCATCAGCGGCAGGGCGTGCTTCATGCCGATGGCCGGACCGCGCACCAAGAGGGCGAAGGTCTTGTCCCAGCCCTCGACCGTCAGCTCCGGCACCGAGGCGGGCGTGCCGCCGTGGCCGGCGTTGTTGAACAGGATGTCGAGGCCGCCGAACGCTTCCTCGGCCATGGCCATGGTCTTGGCCAGGTCGTCTTCCGAGGTGACGTCGCAGCGCGAGAAGCGGACGCGGTCGGGGAAACGCTTTTCCAGCATCTCGCCCTTCTCGGCTTGCAGGTCGGCGGCGATCACGCACGCCCCCTCGGCCACGAACAGCTCGACCGCGCCGAGCCCGATGCCCGAGCAGCCCCCGGTGACGACGGCGACCTTGCCGTCCAGACGTCCGACCATGGAAATTCCCTCCGCGTCCCCGACCTCTCGTGGGTCAGTGATCAATGATCATATTCGCGGAGCAAACAGGTGTTGGCTAGATGAAAATCAGGCCGGACGGCGGACCAGCGGCTCCAGGCGGCGACCCAGATGACTGGCGGCCAGCCAGATCATGCACGGGACCAGCAGCACGGCCCAGGCCAAGCCTAAGCCGACCAGGCCCACGCCGGCGACGGCGCGGTGCGTAAAGCCGGAGCGCTCCTTGGCCTCCAGCGTCATGACGCGAATATCCAGGCCCATTATGCCCCAAGCCCCTCGTTCGAGATCACCATTACGGTCCCCACAGACCTCGCCAACATCCTAGCGCAACCCTTCATTACGGGCGCGCATCTGCTCCCACCGGGCGTTTTCCGCCGCCCGCGGATCGCCTGGCGCCGTGCGTTTGCTCAGCGCCCGGACGACATCGCGGCAGGCCGGACCGACCAGCGACCACGGCTCGACGCAATAGCGCGAGAACAGCCGCTGGGGGTCGACCATCAGCCGGAACAGCCATTCCATGCCCATCGGCCCCATCCAGCGCGGCGCGGCCTTCTGGACGCCGGCCTCGTAGTCGAAGGCCCCACCCACGGTGAAGGTCACCGCCGGCCCGTAGGCCTTGTGGTTCTCCAGCGTCCAGACCTCCTGGCGCGGCATGCCCATGCCGACCAGCACGATGTCCGGCGCGAAGTCGCGGATCGCCGCGACCACCGCATCGTTGGCGGCCGAGCCGGGGCGGACGTCGAAATAGCCGTGATGGCTGGTGATGCGGACGCCCGGATAGTCCTGGTGGATGCGCTCGACGGCCTTGTCGGCCACGCCTGGCGCGCCGCCGACGAAGAAGACCTTCCAGTTCTTCTGCGTGGCCAGCGCCCAGAAGTCGTCGCGCCAATCGAGATAGGTGCAGCGGTGGAAGCGCCGGCTGGCCCGGCCCACCAGGCGCGCCCAGAAGATCAGCGGCACGCTGTCGACCTCGATCAGGTCGGCCTGCTGGTAGAACTCGCCGATCTGGTGGTCCTTGCCAATCAGGTACAGGCTGTGAAGATTGTGGTTGGCGACGATGGCGCTCTGGCGCGCTTCCAACTTGCCGGTGACGAAGTGGAACACCTCTTCGGGGCGCACCAGGTCCATGACCCCGCCGAGCACGCGCACGCGCTCCTCGGGGCGCCGCGTCAGGCGGTAGGGGCGGCGCGGCGCGGCCGGCGCCGCGTCGTTCATTCCGCTCTGTTCCTGGGGGACGAACATCGCCGCAGAGTCTCCTAGTCTCAAGGAGCCACTCTGCGGAAATGTCGTGTTTCCTTTGCTAAAAAGGATACTTAGCGGGATTTAACCACGATCGCCGTTCACCGTTCTAATCAACCGTGATCACCACCTTGCCCATGGCCTTGCGGCTGGACAGGTGAGCGATGGCCTCGCCGGCGCGGGCCAGCGGGAAGCGCTCGGAGACGTACGGCTTGATCTTGCCGTCCGCATAGAGGCCCATCAGATCCTTGAGATTCTGGGCATGGCCCTTGGGATCGCGCGCCACCGCCGCGCCCCAGAACACCCCGACGATGTCGCACGACTTCAACAGCGTGAGATTCAACGGGATTTTCGGAATGCCCGACGGGAAGCCGATCACCAGGAAGCGGCCGTTCCAGCCGGCGGCGCGGATCGTCGCCTCCGAATAGTCGCCGCCGACGGCGTCATAGGCGACGTCCCAGCCGTTGGGGCCGCAGGCGTCCTTGATCAGGTTGGCCAGCGCCTTCTGGCCGTCCTTATCGAACGGGCCCCGCGGATAGACGACGCCGCTGTCGGCGCCGTGCTTAATGGCCAGGTCGACCTTTTCCTGGCTGGAGGCTGCGGCGATTACGCGCGCTCCGGCCGCCTTGCCCAGCTCGACCGCGGCCAGGCCGACGCCGCCGGCGGCGCCCAGAACCAGCAGGGTCTCGCCGGCCTTCAGCACGCCGCGATCCTTCAGGGCGTAGTACGAGGTGCCGTAGGTCAGGACGAAGGCGGCGGCCTCGTCGAACGGCATGTTGTCGGGGATGTGGGTGCAGCGCTGCTCTTCCAGGGCCAGCTTCTCGGCGAAACCGCCCCAGCCGGTCGAGGCCAGCACGCGGTCGCCGACCTTGAAACGGGTCACGCCCTCGCCGACCGCGGCGATCACGCCCGACACCTCGCCGCCCGGCGCGAACGGGCGCGGCGGCTTGAACTGGTACTTGTCCTCGATGATCAGGACGTCGGGATAGTTGACCCCGCAGGCCTTGACGTCGATCAGCACCTGACCGGGGCCGGCGACGGGATCGGGCAGCTCCTCCAGCACCAGGGTCTCGGGACCGCCGACTTCCTTGCTGAGCACCGCCTTCATATCGCCTCTCCCGGATTTCTTCGTTAAGAGCCCGGACGCTAGCGCGGGACGCCGGGCCAAGGAAGCAGAATGTCAAACAAACGTTTTAGTCTCGCTCTGCATGGCGGGGCCGGCGCCAAGCCTGGTCACGACTACACCGTCGAGATCGCCCACATGCGCGGCCTGGTCGAGGCGGCCCGCGACCGGCTGGCCGCCGGGGCCAGCGCCCTGGACGTCGCGGTCGAGACCGTTGTCGCCCTGGAGGCCAGCGGCCTCTACATCGCCGGCAAGGGCGCCTCGCCCAACGCCGACGGCGAATACGAGCTGGACGCCAGCCTGATGTGCGGCCCGACCCTTCGCGCCGGCTCGGTGGCCGCGCTGCAAGGCTTCAAGAGCCCGATCCTGGCCGCCCGCGCGGTGATGGAACAGACCCCCAACGTCATGCTGGCCGGCCAGGGCGCGATCGACTTCGCCCGCGACCAGGGGCTGGAGACGGTCGAGGACCCGGCAACCTGGTTCACCCACGCCGGGGCGTTCGAGGACAATCATCCGCCGGACGAGCTACCGACCGGCACCGTCGGCTGCGTGGTGCGCGACGGCGAGGGACGCCTGGCGGCGGCGACCTCGACCGCCGGCGTGTTCGGCAAGCGGCCCGGCCGGGTCGGGGACTCGCCGAACATCGGGGCCGGGGCGGGGGGGGTTTGGCCCCCCGCCCGG
>JAEXJH010000065.1 GCA_023445955.1 Pseudomonadota bacterium | reverse complement strand
CGTCCTTCGACAAGCTCAGGATGAGGTTTTCGACTGAACGGCCCGAGCTGTAGTCCTCATCCTGAGCGTGTCGAAGGACGAGGACGGCCCCTGGGCCTCTCAAAACAAAAAGGAGCGCCGGATCACTCCGGCGCTCCTTCTTTTTGGCCCTTCAACCGGCCGGGCGAACCCGGCCGGTCTCAAGTGCTCAGCTTACCACTTCTTCGTGACGGCCACGAAGATGCGGCGGCCGATCATGTCGTAGTTGCCGAGCGAGGCGGTGCCCACGCGGAACTGACCCGACGAAGCCGACGGCGGACGCTCGTCGAAGGCGTTGTTGACGCCGATCTGGGTCGACATGTCGCCGAAGTCCTTCTTCACCGAGAACGTGTGATACGCGGTGAATTCGGAGTGCAGCTTGTAGTAGGCGCAGGCGTTGACGGCGGCGGCGCAGTTGGTGGTCACGCCGTTGACCGTGTCGGTGTACTTCGTGACCGGGAAGACGTCGCCCATGTTGGCGGGCTGATCGGCGTCCGAACCCTTGCCGATCATGTTGACGCCCCAATACAGCGTCCAGTCGTCCTTCTTCCAGCTGGCCGAGAGGTTACCCGAGAAGCCCGGACCATCGTAGTTGTACGTGGTGCCCAGGTAGTTCAGCGGGGCCGCGCCACCCAGCAGGGTGGTGACGTTCTTGGTCATCCAGGTGAACTGCGAGTTCACCGACAGCTTGCCGCCGAACAGCGACTGACCGTAGTGCGTGGTCAGGTCGATGCCGTGGTTCACCTGGGTGGCGACGTTCACGTAGCTGTTCTGGACCGTCAGGATGTAGAACTTCGACGGATCACGCGTGAACAGCGAGCAGAACGGGTTCGTCGCGAAGTCCGACGAGTTGTAGCACTGCTTCAGGATGTTCGCCGCGCCGAACTGGCGGACTTCGTTGTCGATGTTGATCGTGAAGTAGTCGACCGCGACGTTCAGGTCCGCGAACTTCGGCGACCAGACGAAGCCGAAGGTGTTGGCCACGGCCGTCTCGGCCTTCAGGTTGCCCTGGCCGCCGGTCGAAAAGACCGTGGCGCTGGAGCCGCCCAGGGCGTTGTACGACGCCGGGATGCCTTGCGAAGCGCAGTTGGTGCGGATCGTCTGCGTCGCCGTGGTCGAGTTGGCCAGGTCGAAGCAGGGGTCGACCGCGCTCTGGCTCGAGTAGCCGATCTGGTTGCCCAGATACAGTTCGTACAGCGACGGAGCGCGGAACGAGGTGCCGTGCGTGAAGCGCAGCGTCACCGACGGCAGGACCTGCCAGTTGGCGCCGATCTTCCAGGTCGTGTCCGAACCGTACGAAGCGTAGTCCGAGTAGCGGGCCGACAGGTTGACGTCGAAACGCTCCATCAGGAACTGATCGCGGACCAGCGGCAGGTCGACTTCACCGAAGACTTCCTTCGAGCTGTCCGAACCCTTGGTCTGGCCGGCCGAGCTGTAGAGCGCCATGTTGCGGTTGGCGGCCTGGTAGCCCGGCTTGTCGTTGATGCGTTCCTTGCGGACCTGGAAGCCGAACGCGCCGGCGACGGCGCCGGTCGGCAGGTTGAACAGGTCGCCCGAGACCGAACCTTCGACATAGGCGTGCGAGTACTCGGTCGTGCCCGTCTCGTTGAAGAACAGGAAGTCGCGCTCGGCCTGGTTGAAGTTGCCCTGCAGGACGCGGTTCGACATCCACGGGATGCCGTTCGGCAGCGCCGAGCAGTTGAAGTTCGAGAAGTTGCCGCCGGCCGGGGTGTTGGTGCAGGCGACGTTCGGGCTGTTCAGGGCCACGAAGCGGTCCAGATAGATGCGCGGACCAAAGTCATAGGTCGCGTCCGACTTCGAGTACTGGCCGAAGATGTCCCAGTCCCAGCCGCCGTTCCAGTCGATCGAGCCGCGCAGGCCCGCGACGGCGCGGTAGTACTTCACGTCCTGGTGGCCGTTCGACTCGTACGGCGCGATGGTCAGGGCGTTCTGGCCGATCGTGTTGTTCGGGTTCGAAGCCGGCAGGTAGTTCACCGCGCCGTTCAGCGTGTTGCGCTGGGCGAACGACTGGAACACCTGGGCGACGCCGATCTGGGCCGACTTGCGCTCGCTGAACATCAGCTCGGTGTAGGCTTCGACGTTCGGCGTGATCTGATAGCCGCCGTTGAAGGCCACGGTCGAGCGGATTTCCGGCGAGACCGTGCTGGCGCGGTCGTACAGCGGCGTCGTGGTCGGCGCGTACGAATACGTGCTCGGGAAGCCGATGCGGTTGAAGCGCGCGAAGCCGGCGATGGTCGTGTCATTGCCTTGGGCGGCGGTCGGATAGGTCATGCCCGGGGTCGTCGGGACCAGGTTGACCGAGCCGGTGACCAGCTGGACGTAGCCGTTGCCCAGGTTGTTGCACTTGAACTGGCCGGTGACCGCGTCCTTGTAGTCCTTGCGGGCGCCGGTCTTCGGGTCGAACAGGTAGTCGGCGGCGCAGGCGGTGTCGGCGCGGTCCGAACGACGCAGGATCTCCTGGCGGAAGTACTCGCCCGAGATGTTGAAGTAGCCCTTGTCGAAGGTCTTACCCCAGGCGGCGGTGGCGCGGTACGCCTTGCCGCCGTGGTCCAGCGGGTTGCTGCCGTAAAGCTTGACCTCGCCACCGTGCATCTTCTTGCGGGTGATGATGTTGACGACGCCGGCGACGGCGTCCGAGCCGTAGATCGACGAAGCGCCGTCCTTCAGGATCTCGACGCGCTCGACGATCGATTCCGGAACCACGCCCAGGTCGAACGGGCCGACCTGGCCACGCACGCCGGCCGGACCGGCGCGACGGCCGTTCAGCAGCACCAGGGTGCGGTTGGCGCCGAGGCCGCGCAGCGAGATCGTGCTGACGCCCGGGCCGCCGGTGACGTTGTAGCCGGTGTACTGGTTGTTGATCTGGGCCGTGCCGGCCGCCAGGGTCGAGTTCTGCAGAACGGCCGACAGCGTGGCCGAGCCTTCCATTTCGGCGCGTTCCGACGTCAGCACCTGGATCGGCGCCGAGGCGGTGAATTCCGAACGACGGATGCGCGAGCCGGTGACGGTGATCGCTTCGACTTCCTGCGACTCCTGGGCGGCAGGCGCGTCGGTCGTGGCGGCCGCCGGAGCGGTCTGGGCGTTGGCGATGGCGGCCAGGGACAGGACGCCGGTGATGACCGTCGTGCCGAGCAGCAGGTTCTTATTCAACTTCAACAGGTAATCCCCCAAGGGCGGTACTAAAGGTTTCCCGATGACCCTTTTGGCGGCAACGCCCTCCCGGATCTGCGGGGCGCGCCGTGTAGCAGCTTCGTCCCGAAGGCCAACATTACGGAAAGTAAATCTGCCTGCTTTTAGAAAGAACGTGGCTATTTGAACACGCTTTTGCCTCAAATCGAGGAGCTTCGTTCCGATAACGTCGGTACGGTGGCAATATTTTCCAATTTTAGAATGAACAGAATTCACCCAACCTAAGTCGGCATATTCGAAGAATTTTGCGCAAACAGTGTAATTTCGGGGAGCATCTGTTGCACAAATTTTGATCACGCGACCAATCCCCGTCGCGCAACTGACGTAAACGCGTCTCGGCGGCATCGAAAAAGAAAACCCCCCGCCGCAAGCGACGAGGGGTTCTTGTTCGTAGCCTTGGGTCCGATCCGACGGATCGAACCCGGCTCGGGGTTTAGAACTTGGCGTTGACGGCGAACTGCCAGGTCCGGCCCGTGGTGCTGTAGATCGTGCCGTCCCGCTCGTCTTCAAAGCGCTTGTCGGCGACGTTGTTGACGTTGAAGCGCAGGTCGATCTTGTCCGTCAGGGCGTAGGCCAGGAACAGGTTGTAGATCGCGTAGCCCTTGCGGCCCAGATAGGCGTTCTGCTCGATCGTGGCCGGGGTGGCGCCGTTGAAGCGGATGGTGTCGCTGACGGTGCCGACGTTCAGGCTGGTGGTGACCTTCTTCAGGCTGTAGGCGACCGTCGTGTTGGTCTGCCAGCGCGGCGTGCCGATCGAGCCGACATATTGCTCGATGTCGGCCGGGTTGCCGGTGCCGCTGAAGCTGGACTCGATGATCCGGTAGATGTTGCTGTTGACCGAGACGCGGCCCCAGTCGCCGTCATGGCCGAACAGTTCGGCGATGTTCTGGCGATAGGTGACCACGGCGTTGACGGCGCGCAGGCCGGTCTGGGCCAGGTTCAGATAGGTCGAGCTCCAGCCGTCCTTCATCGCGAAGCGCAGGTTGCTGGCCGGCTCGGTGCCGACCGTGTAACGCGCGAAGGCGGCGCAGGTGTTGGTGCCGAACTGGGCGATGTTGTCCGGATAGCTGGCCGAGTCGTAGCAGTAGGCGGCCAGCTGATCGACCGACACGCGGCTCAGCTGGTCCTTCAGCTTGATGTCGATGTAGTCGGCCGACATGCGGAAGTTCTTCAGGAACCGCGGCTCCAGCACGACGCCGACGGTCCAGCTTTCACCGCGCTCGGGCTTCAGGCCCATGTTGCCGAAGCGGGCGCCCTGCAGCGAGACCGCCGCCGGGGTGTAGCTGTTGAGGAAGTTGGCGGCGTCCGCATCGGTGGTCGCATAGCCGGCGGCCTTGACCGCGGCGATGCAGTTGGCCTTGCGCGCGGTCGGGTTCACGCCCGAACCGATGTTGGCCACGGTGCAGGGGTCGGCCGGGGTGGTGAAGGCCGGCTGGCCGCCCAGGAACAGCTCGACACCGTCGGGCTGGCGCAGCGAGCGGGTAACGTTGCCGCGGAAGGCGATGTCCTTGATCGGCGCGAAGGTGGCCGCCAGCGACCAGATCTTCGACAGCTCGCCGTCGTAGGTCGGGTTGATCGTGTTACCCAGCGCGTTGACGAAGGTCGGCGCCGAACCCTTCTGCTTCGACCAGCGGACCGCCGGGTTGATCTCCAGGCGTTGCGCGAAGGGCAGGCTGAAGTCGCGACCCAGCAGCGGAATGTTCAGCTCGACGCCGTACTCTTCCGCCGTGGTCTCGTACTGCGTGCGCGCGATGGCGGCCGAACGGGTGCGGCCGAACTGCGAGATGCCGTCGACCCAGTAGTCGTTGTTGGTCGTGCGACGCTCGGCGGCCAACGCCGCGCCCACCGGACCACCCGGCAGTTCGAACAGGTCGCCGCTGATCGACCCTTGCGCGAAGGTCTGGGTGTTCTCGAAGGCGTAGAACTGCTGGGCCGTGACATAGGCCTTGGCGGCCGCCGACATCTGGTTCTGGCCGAACGGGTTCAGCGGCGAACAGTTGTTGATCATGTCCTGGGTGACGGTCGGCGTGTAGGTCTGCTTGGCGATCATGCCGTTGGGCAGGAACACGTCGGCGATGCCGGCCGAGATGCCCGAGGGCGACTTGCCCAGATAGGCCGACGGGTTGGTCTTGGCGCGGCAGACGATGTTGCCGCTGGTGTCGCGGACGGTGTCCAGCGCCAGGGTGTACTCGACGTCCTTGATGCCCGTGAAGTCGATGTGACCGCTCGAGCGGCCCCAGGTGTACGAGGCGTCCCAGCTCCAGTTGCGACCGAAGAGGTCGAAGTCGCCCTTCAGGCCCTGCACCAGGTTGCTGATGTCGGTCTTACCGCGCATCGGGTTGTCGCCCAGGATGTCCTGGTTGGTGCGCGACATGATGAAGACGTTGGCCGTGCTGACCGCGCCCGAGTCCCGCAGCAGCTGGCGCGAGGCCGTGCTCAGGTACGGGTTGTCGATGCTCAGGACCAGGCCCGAGGTCTCGACGCTGGTCGAGGTGACCGCGTTGGACGAGGCGCTCTGGCGCGGCAGGACCGTGGTCGCCGACGAGAAGATGTTCTGGGTGTAGAACGTCAGGTGGTCGGAGATGTCGAAGGTGCCGAACAGGCTGCCGACGCGACGCGTCTGAGCGTTCTGCACCAGGGTGTAGCGGCTGTTGTCCAGACCCTTGGTGTTGGGAGCCACGCCCAGCGTGCCCTGCTCGGTCGCGCCGATATTGGCGTACGAGTAGTTCACCGCTTCGCCGTTGTCGTTGAAACGGACCGGGCGGGCGATGAACGGGAACAGCGCGCTGGTCGCGGCATTGGTGTTCGCGACGCGCGGCAGGTTCGGATACAGCGAGCCGATGATCAGGTTGATGTCGGTGTTGGGGTTCTGCGCCAGATATTCGCGCAGGGTCGGCAGCTTGCTCTGCAGGACGTTGATCGCCAGCGTGCTCTGCTGGGCGGCGGTCAGGCCGGCCGGCGGGGTGACGCCGTACTTGGCGAACACGGCCGCGGCGGTGACGCCGGTCGGCAGCGAGGCCGGCGCGAAGTTCGGGAAGGTGCCCGAGGCCGCCGTCGTGCTGTAGAGGCCGTTGCCGGTCGGGATGCCGGGCACCAGCTGGCTGGTGCTGGACACGAAGGCCAGCGAGCCGCCGCCGTTCACGCAGGCCGTGACGCCGACGATCGTCTGCGGGCAGATGCCGGTCGCGCTGGTGGGCGCGAAGGCCACGCCCGCCGGCCATTGCAGGCCGTTGCGCGAGTTGAAAGCATAGGCGGTCGACGGAATGCCGTCGTCGGCCGTGCGCAGGAACGCGCCGTTGTTCAGGCCCGCGACGTCGATGGCCGACAGCGTGTTGAAGGCCGTGTTGCGCTTGGAGCCGTTGAAGGCGTTCGTCACCGCGGTGGCGGTGTCCAGAACCCACGGACGCTCGTCGGCATAGAGGGCTTCGGTCTTGGTGTACTCGAAGGCGACCGTCAGGTTGGCGCGGTCGTTCAGCAGGTTCGAGCCGTAGATGGCGTTGAAGCTGTAGCGGGCGGCGTCGTTCTTGTCCGACGCGCGGTACGCGGCGCGCGCCTCGGCGCCCTGGTACTTGTCCTTGATGATGTAGTTGATGACGCCGGCGATGGCGTCCGAACCGTAGGCGGCGGCGCCGCCGACCGTCAGGGTGTCGACGCGGTCGATCATCTGGGCCGGGATGCCGCCGATGTCGACCTGCGAGCCGGCGAAGTTACCCGAGACGAACAGGGTGGCGGCGTTGCCCGACACCATGCGACGGCCGTTGACCAGGGTCAGGGTGCGTTGCGGGCCAAAGCCCAGCAGGTCGGCGAAGGCCGTGCCCAGGCTGGACGTCTGACCGCCGTTGCTGCCGTAGGGGCTGGCGCCGGACGACACCATCGGCTGGCTGAGCACGATGTCGTAGGCATTGTTGAAGCCGCGCTGGATGATCTCTTCCTTGGTCACCTGCACGCCGGGAACCGTCCCGTCGAACTGCGGCCGCTTGATCCGCGAACCGGTGACCACGATCTCCGAAACCGCGCTCGTGCCGGTCGGAGCGGCCTCCTGGCCATGGGCGAGGCCACCAACGACCGCGCTGAGCGCCACGCCTGCGAGCAAAGCAACTTTCATTTTGGAACGCCCCAGAAAAGCAACCTTTCGCCCCCCCGGGCGAAATTCAGAGGCATAGGCGTTCGCACGTCGCGAGGTGGATTTGGAGCGAAATGTGACCGAAAAGCGCCCTTTCGGTGACCGCTGTTACTTTTGTGCAATGTTTGCCCAGCAAAAGCCTTATTTTTCGGACACTCGTCCGAACACCCCTGAAAATTCGACGCACGTAGCGAACTTTTTCAGGAGGGCGCAGCTTGCCGGTGGCGTCTTAGTTCCCTGTGAGATCCCGCGGGCCGAACGAATGCGGCAGCAGGCCCCAGAAAGGCGTCCGCTCGGTCGCCTGGCCGCCCTGGACGGATACGATCTCGCAAGCCTCGCCTGCGAATTCGGCGATGCGCTGACGGCAAGCCCCGCACGGCTGGACCACCGCGTCGGAGCCGGACGCGATCAGCACCTTGTCGATGACGCGCGAACCGCCCGCCGTGATCATCGCCCCGATCGCGGTCTGCTCGGCGCAAGTGCCCACGGGATAGGCGGCGTTCTCGACGTTGACGCCGTAGTGGACACGGCCCTCGTCATCGATCACCGCGGCGGCGACCGTGAAGTTCGAATAGCGGGCATAGGCGCGCGACAGCAGGTCCGGCAAGGCGCGGGCGGCGTCCTGCTCAAGGGCGTGGGAAGAAGCGGTGACGTCGGCGCTCATGCGGATTCCTGCCTTCCGGCAGGTCGCGCCGGGGAGAGAGGCAATCAGCCGCAGCGACCGCTTGCAAGCGAAAAAGTAAGCGCCGCCTTACTGTTCGCCAGGCGCCTTGGCGATGATCGAAAGCGCATGAACAGGCCCCGCCAACTCGTCGGCCAGCACCTGCATCACCATGCGCTGGCGCATCACCCGGGCCTTGCCCGCAAAGGCCTCGGCTTCGATTCGCAGATTGAAGTGGCTTTCGCCCCCGCCCGTGTGTCCCGCATGGCCGTGATGGCGGTCGCTATCGTCCGTCAACTCCAGCGTCGAGGGCGAAAAAGCCTCGGTCAGCTTGCGACGGATCGTGTCCGTGACGGCGCCCATGATGCGACTCTTGTTTGTCAATCCTTGAACGGAAATAGCGCGGGACTACTCTAGACGCCATGAGCCGCGAGTTCGAATACCGCCCCAAATTCACCGACATCCGGGTTCGGCCGCCCAAGAAGGGCGAGGACGACCCGGTGAACGACGTCCTGGGCCTGAAACCCGGGGAGAAGCGCTGCGATCATCCCGACTGCCGTCTGGCGGGATCGACCAAGGCGCCGAAGTCGCGCGACCTGCCGAACCAGCACTACTGGTTCTGTCAGCAGCACGCGGCCGAGTACAACAAGAACTGGAACTTCTACGCCGGCATGAGCGAGGCGCAGATCCGCGCCGCCCAGGAAACCGAACGCCAGACCGGCGGTCGTCCGACCTGGAGCTTCAAGGCCGACGCCAATTCGCGCGAGGCCGCTGCGGCGGCCGCCCGCGACGCGCGCGCCTTCGCCGACCCATTCGGCGTGTTCCGCGCCCAGCAGCGCAAGGCCGAATCGGCGCGCAGCGTCGCCGAGCGCAGCCTGGGCAAGCTGGAACGCCAGGCCCTGGCCGACCTCGACCTGGAAGCCGGCGTCGACAGCGCCGCGATCAAGGCCAAGTACAAGGAGCTGCTCAAGCGTTGCCACCCCGACGCCAACGGCGGCGACCGCAGCGCCGAGCACAAGCTCCAGCGGGTCATCAAGGCCTACAAGACCCTGCAGAAGTCGGGGATGGTGAAGGCCTAAGGGCCGGTCCCATCCTTGCGAAGCAGACCACGCTTGAGCCATGCTCCCGCCGCCTTCGGGCGAGGGACAGGATTTCATGACCGTGACCGACCCAGACTGGCGCGCGCCGATCGACCCGCCGACGCCAGTGACGCCCGTGCCGTTCGGCAAGCCCTGGAGCATCTGGGCCTGGGGCGGACTGATGTCGACGGCGGGCCTGGCCCTGGCGGTCGCGCCGCGCGTCGTGCTGCACGCCCTCGAATCGCCGCTCGACGCCTCGGCCCTGCCCTGGGTGCGCTTTGCGGGCCTGCTGCTGCTGGCCTACGGCATGGGCTATCACGTCGCCGGCTGGACCGGGCAGCGCACATACATGCGGGCCTCGGTGGTGCTGCGGGTGTTCTCGCTGGTGGTGATCGGCGCCTTCGTCCTGCTGGACTGGCTGCCCAAGGCCTGGCTGGCCGTGGGGCTGGCCGATTTCGTGGGCGCGGTGTGGACTACTCTGGAACTGCGCTGGCGGCCGAAGCCGAAGGCCTGAACCGGCGCTGCACGAGAAACGCCATCAGCCAGCAGGCCATGGCCCAGGCCGCGCCGACGCACCAGCCGGCCAGCACGTCGCTGGCCCAGTGGACGCCTAGATAGACGCGGCTCATCCCCACCAGCAGGCTCACCAGCACCGCCGCGCCGACCGCCAGCACCTTGACCCGCCGCTTTTCGGCGAACCGCGCGGCCAGCACGCCCAGGGTCAGGAACACCACCGCCGACAGCATGGCGTGGCCTGACGGGAAGCTGGCGTTGACCGCCTCGACCGCGCGGTAGACCAGGTCCGGCCGCTCGCGCTCGAACACCCGCTTCAGCCCCTGGCTGATCAGCAGCCCGCCGCCGGCCCCGGCCACCAGCAGCACGCTCTCCGTCCAGCGCCGCAGGGACGCCAGCAGGGCGAAGGCCAGCAGGATGATCAGCCCCAGCACCGTCACCGAGCCCAGGGCCGTGATGTCGGTCGCGGCGAGGTGCAGCCACTTGGGGCCGATCAGGGCATGCGGATCGCCGCCGACTCGCAGGGCCTTGAGCACCGAAAGATCCAGCGCCCGGGTCTCGCCCTCGGCCACTTCCTCGGCGATCGACAGGAAGCCCCAGCCGCCCAACGCGACCACCAGCAGCGCGCTGGTGGCGCCAAGCTCGCGCCGCGCGGCCGCCAGCAGCCCCGGAAAGTCGATATGGATCAATCGCATAGTCATCTACCCGACACTTCTCGCAACAACATTTCCTATATGAAACATGAACTTAAGCTGAGTGGGACCGTTCATGCCGGGACTAGGTCGAGCATCTTAAGCTGCTCTCACCTTCAAAGGAGACAGACATGAAACGCCTCATCACCGCTTCCCTCGCCGTCCTGATGCTGGCCGGCGGCGCCAGCGCCGCCTCGGCTCAGGCCTATGGCCGCGACCACAACAACAACGGCCGCTACGACGCCCGCGACCGCGCCTATGAAAATGGTCGCCGCGACCAGGCTCGCGCCGAGGATCGTCAAGACCGTCGCGAGTATCGCCGCTGGGCCCGGGGCCAACGTCTCGACAGCCGTTATCGCGGCAACAGCTACTATGTCAGCGACTATCGTCGCTATGGCCTGCGCCAGCCGCCGCGCGGTTATCGCTGGCAGCGCGTGAACGACCAGTACGTCCTGGCCGCCGTCGCCACCGGCCTGATCGCCTCGGTGATCATCGCCAACCACTAAAAAAGTGGGCCTTGAGGGGGCGCTGCAACGCGGCGCCCTCTTCCCCTACCCTACGTCATGGCGGTAATCGGGTGGACATGCCCGAGTTCGCCGACACCAGCTCCGCCACCGATCCGCTGATCACCCTGGTCCCCGACAAGTGGGTGACGCTCCGCGACGCATTTGGCGTCGACAGCGACATGAAGGTCCCGGCCTTCTCGCACCGCGATCCGCACGTCCCCGAGATCGACACGGCCTACAAGTTCGATCCGCAGACGACCAAGGCCATCTGCGCCGGCTTCGCCAAGGACCGCCGCGTGATGGTCCAGGGCTATCACGGCACCGGCAAGTCCACGCACATCGAGCAGATCGCCGCGCGCCTGAACTGGCCGCTGGTCCGCGTGAACCTGGACAGCCACGTCAGCCGCATCGACCTGGTCGGCAAGGACGCCATCGTCCTGAAGGAAGGCAAGCAGGTCACCGAGTTCCGCGAAGGCATTCTGCCCTGGGCCCTGCAGCGCCCGATCGCCCTGGTCTTCGACGAATATGACGCCGGTCGCCCGGACGTGATGTTCGTCATCCAGCGCGTGCTGGAAGCCGGCGGCAAGCTGACCCTGCTGGACCAGAACCGCGTCATCCGCGCCAACCCGTATTTCCGGCTGTTCTCGACGACCAACACCATCGGTTTGGGCGACACCACCGGCCTCTATCACGGCACCCAGCAGATCAACCAAGGCCAGATGGACCGCTGGTCGATCGTCACCACGCTGAACTACCTGG
>JAEXJH010000064.1 GCA_023445955.1 Pseudomonadota bacterium | reverse complement strand
TGGCCGACCCGGTCGGCGTCGAGGTGAGGGTCAATCCCGACGGGGTCCTGCGCCTTGATCGCCTGGGCGAGGGCCGGGTCGATACCGGCGTGGTGCTGGCCCCGGCCGAGGTCGAGCGGATCATCCGCCTGGTCGCCAGTCATGTGCGCGCCGAGGTTCACGCCGGCGCCCCAATCGTCAGCGGCGACCTGCCGCCGCGCGGCGGCGCCCTGACCGGCGAGCGGTTCGAAGGCGTGCTCCCGCCGGTGTCGGCCGGGCCGTGCTTTTCGATCCGCAAGCCGGCCAGCCGCATCCATACGCTGGACGACTATGTCGCCGACGGCGTGCTGGCGCCGGTCCAGGCCGACCTGCTGCGCCAGGCCGTCGTCGATCGCCACAACATCCTGATCGTCGGGGCGACATCGGCGGGCAAGACCACCTTGGCCAACGCCCTCCTGGCCGAGGTCGCCAGGCACGACGAGCGGGTCGTCATCCTGCAGGACGTCCCGGAGCTGCAGTGCGCCGCGCCCGACTGCGTGGCCCTGCGCACCCGACCGGGCGTGGTCAGCATGAGCGACCTGGTGCGCTCGACCCTGCGGTTGCGACCCGACCGCATCGTGGTCGGCGAGGTTCGAGGCGGCGAGGCGCTCGACCTCCTCAAGGCCTGGAACACCGGCCATCCAGGCGGCCTGTCCACCATCCACGCCAACTCCGCCCGCTCGGCCCTCTACCGGCTGGAGCAGCTGGTCCAGGAGAGCGTGGTCGCCGTTCCGCGCCGACTGATCGCCGAGGCGGTCGATCTCCTGGTCTTCATACGTGGCCGGGGAACCGGCCGACGTGTCGAGCGCCTCGCCCGGGTCACGGGCCTCGACTCCGGCGGCGACTACCTCGTCGCCGACCTCGACCCTCTTCAGCTCATAGCCCTAAGAGACGGAGATTGATGATGTTTCATCGCGCCGCTTGCCGCGCGCAGCGTGATCCGCGCCCGCTGCTTTTGACCACCACCCTGACCCTTCTGGTCAGCGCCCAAGCCCAGGCCGCCGGCTCGGGCATGCCCTGGGAAGAGCCGCTTCAGCAGGTTCTGGAGTCCGTCCAAGGACCCGTCGCCAAGATCATCGCCGTGCTGGTGATCATCAGCACCGGTCTGGCCCTGGCCTTCGGCGAGACCAGCGGCGGCTTTCGCAAGCTGATCCAGATCGTCTTCGGGCTCAGCATCGCCTTCGCCGCCTCCAGCTTCTTTCTGTCGTTCTTCAGCTTCGGCGGCGGGGCCCTGATCGCATGACCGGGCCGGCCACCTCTTCGGGCGCTGGGATCTCGGGCTTCGAGATCCCGCTGCATCGGGCGCTGACCGCCCCGATCCTGCTGGGCGGCGCGCCGCGGTCGATCGCCATCCTCAACGGCACCCTCGCGGGAGCCTTGGGCCTTGGTCTCCAGCAATGGATCCCAGGTCTGGTGGTGTGGGTGATCGGCCATAGCCTGGCGGTGTTCGCCGCCAAGCGGGATCCGGACTTCGCGCCGGTCCTGATGCGCCACCTGCGTCAGAAGGGGTGGCTGCGATGCTGAACCTTCGCGAATACCGCGACAGCGCCGATCGCCTTGCCGATCACCTGCCGTGGGCGGCGCTGGTCGCCCCCGGCGTCGTGCTCAACAAGGATGGCGGCTTCCAGCGAACCTTCCGATTCCGCGGCCCTGATCTCGAAAGCGCCACGGAGGCCGAGTTGGTCGGTGTCTGCGCGCGGGCCAATAACGCCCTCAAGCGCCTGGGCAGCGGCTGGGCGCTGTTCTTCGACGCTGATCGCACGCCGGCCCTGGGCTATCCCGACAGCCACTTTCCTGACGCCGCTTCCTGGCTGGTCGATGAGGAGCGGCGCGGCGGCTTTGACGGCCGCAGAGCCGAGCTTTTCGAGACCCGCTGTCACCTGACCTTCTTTTATCTGCCGCCGGCCGATCAGGTCAGCCGAGCCGAGCGCGCCCTGATCGAGCGCGAGGTCGACCGTCAGGGGCGCGACTGGCGCCAGGAACTGCGGGGCTTCATCGCCCAGACCGGTCGGATACTCGATCTGCTGTCGGGCTTCATGCCGCTGATCCGTCCGCTGGACGACGCCGAGACCCTGACCTTCCTGCACGCGGCGATCTCGACCAAACGCCATCGCGTCGCCGTCCCCGAGACGCCGATGTACCTGGACGGCCTTCTGGTCGATACCCCGTTCAGCGGCGGGATCGAACCGCGGCTGGGCGACCAGCATCTGCGAACGGTCACGGTGCTGGGTTTTCCCAACACCACGCGGCCAGGGCTGCTCGACGCCCTGAACCACCAGGGCTTCGCCTATCGCTGGACCACCCGTTTCATCGCGCTGGACAAGCCCGACGCGGCCAAGGCCCTGGGGCGCATCCGCCGCCAGTGGTTCAACAAGCGCAAATCCGTCGTCCAGATCCTGCGCGAGGTGATCAGCAACGAGCCCGTGCCGCTGACCGACAGCGACGCGGACAACCAACTGGCCGACGCCGACCTGGCTTTGCAGGAGCTGGGCGGGGACCTGGTCGCCTTTGGCTACCTGACCACGACCATCACCGTGATGGACGCCGATCGCGAGACCGTCGAGGAGAAGGTGCGCCAGGTCGAGCGGATCCTGGGCGGCCTTGGCTTCACCGCCATGCGCGAGCAGGTCAACGCGGTCGAGGCCTGGCTGGGCGCGCTGCCAGGCCAGGTCTACGCCAATGTCCGCCAGCCGCTGGTCCACACGCTGAACCTGGCCCACCTGATGCCGCTGTCGTCGGTATGGGCCGGGCAGGCGGGCAACGCCCATCTCAAGGGCCCGCCGACCTTCTACGCCGTGACCAGCGGCTCGACGCCGTTTCGCTATTCGACCCATCTGGAGGATGTCGGCCACCAACTGCACGCCGGTCCGACCGGCGCGGGCAAGTCGGTGCTCTTGGCGCTGCTGGAGTTGCAGTTTCGGCGCTATCCCGGCGCCCAGGTCTATGTCTTCGACAAACGCTTTTCCTCACGCGCTGCGGTCCTGGCCATGGGCGGGCGCCATCATGGCCTAGCGGCGGACGCGGGCCTGGCCTTCCAGCCGCTCCGGCAGATCGACGATCCGGGTGAACGGGCTTGGGCGATCGAGTGGCTGTGCGATCTGATCGCCAACGAGAACGTGCTCGTTACGCCATCGATCAAGGAAACGCTCTGGTCGGCCTTGGGAAGCCTGGCCAGCGCCCCGCCCGCCGAGCGGACCCTGACCGGCCTGTCGATGTTGCTGCAGTCGAACGACCTGAAGATGGCTCTGGCGCCATACACGCTGGATGGACCTTTCGGCCGGCTGCTGGACGCGGCCGAGGACGGCTTGGACCTCAGCGACGTCCAGTGCTTCGAGACCGACACCCTGATTAAGACGCCGACGGTCGTCGCGCCGGTCCTGACCTACCTCTTCCATCGTCTTGAGGCGCGGTTCGATGGCCGGCCCACCCTGATGGTGCTCGACGAGGCCTGGAAGTTTCTGGACACGCCCCTGTTCGCCGCGCGCATCCGCGAATGGCTCAAGGAACTGCGCAAGCGCAACGTCGCGGTGATCTTCGCCACCCAGTCGCTGGCCGACATCGTCGACAGTCCGATCATGCCGGCGATCATCGATGGCTGCCCGCAGCGCATCTTTCTGGCCAACGACCGGGCGATCGAGCCGTTGTCGCGCAAGGTCTACGAGGGTCTGGGCCTCAATGAGCGCCAGATCGAGCTGATCGCCCGCGCGACGCCCAAGCGCCACTACTACCTGCAATCGCGCCTGGGCAATCGCTTGTTCGAGCTGGGTCTTGGGCCCGTGGCCCTGGCGCTGTGTGGCGCGTCCGACCCCTCGGTGCAGGCCCAGATCGACCAGGTCCTGGCCGAGCATGGTGAGGCCGGCTTCGCGGCCGCCTTCCTGGCCGCCCGGGGTCTGCCCTGGGCCAGCGCCCTAATCGCCGAATTCGTCCCTCCAGCCCCCTCAGAGGAGATCACGCCATGACCCGGCGTCCCTTAACCACGGCCCTCTGCATCGCCGGCCTCGTCATCGCGCCGCTCGCGGGCCTGACCCCGCCGGCCAGCGCTCAGCTAACGGTCTATGACCCGGCCAACCACGTGCAAAACTTGCTGACGGCGGCGCGGACCCTCCAGCAGGTCAACAACCAGATCCAGGCCCTGCAGAACCAGGCGACCATGTTGCAGAACATGGCTCGCCAGCTGAAATCGCTCGACTACAGCTCGCTGACCTCGATCACCACGGCGCTCAAGCGCATCGACGGCTTGATGGGCCAGGCCCAGGGCATGGCCTTCACCCTGACCTCGACACAAGGGGTGCTGGCCTCGGTGTTTCCCTCTGTCCTCGCCGCCGACGCGACCACCGGCCAGCGCCTGCTTGACGCCCAGGCCCAGGCCAGGCTGGCGCTGGACGGCTATCGCCAGGCCCTGCAGGTCCAGGCCCAGGTCGTCGAGAACGTCCAGGCCGACGGCGATCTGATCAGCGCGCTGGTCGGCCAGAGCCAGGGCGCGACGGGACAGCTGCAAGCCCAGCAGGCCGCCAATCAGCTCCAGGCCATGGCGGTCAAGCAGGACCAGCAACTCCAGACCCTGATCGCCGCCCAGTACCGCGCCGACGCCCTGGAGCGCGCCCGACAGGCCCAGGTCCTGCAGTCCGGTCAGCTGGCCACGCGCCAGTTCATCGGCTCGGCCTCGGCCTACACGCCGCGATAGCGGTCCTCCCAACCTCTAACGAAAGGCCGCCGCCGTGGACGTCGCGCCCGACCTCAACATCATCGACCGCATGATGGCGGCCTTCATCGCCTACATCGACAGCGGCTTTGGGCTGCTGGGACCGCACGTCAATTCGATGTCCACGGTCCTGATCGCCTTGGACGTCACCCTGGCCGCGCTCTGGTGGGCGCTGGAAGGCGACGACAACGTCCTGGGCCGACTGATCAAGAAGGTCCTTTATGTCGGGGCCTTCGCCTTCATCCTGAACAACTTCAAATCGCTCAGCGAGGCGATCTTCAAGTCGTTCGCCCAACTCGGCGTGACGGCTGGGGGCGGCGGCGTCTCGACCGAGGATCTGCTGCGTCCGGGCAAGCTGGCCAGTGTCGGCTTCAGCGCCGCCCATCCGTTGCTGGACAAGGCCAGCCAGTTGATGGGCTTTCCGGAGTTCTTCGCCAACGCCCTGACGATCTTCGTGCTGCTGCTGGCCTGGGTGCTGGTGGTCTTGGCCTTCTTCGTCATGGCCATCCAGCTGCTGGTCACGGTCTTGGAGTTCAAGCTGACCTGCTTGGCCGGCTTTTCGCTGGTTCCGTTCGCCTTCTGGAACAAGTCCAGTTTCCTGGCCGAGCGCGTGCTGGGCAACGTTATCTCCAGCGGCGTCAAGATCATGGTCCTGGGCGTGATTGTCGGCATCGGCGCCGGCTTCTTCGACACCTTCCTATCC
>JAEXJH010000063.1 GCA_023445955.1 Pseudomonadota bacterium | reverse complement strand
GGCGTCGGGCGTGGGCTTGTAGCGGTCGTCGGCCTCGGTCGGGACCGGCGCGGCGCGCGCCACGACCCGCACTTCCGACACGGCGGTGTCCGTCGCCTGGCCTTCCTGGCCGGCGGCTTGGGCGACCAGCGGAACCAGCGAGGCCGAGGCGACGAGGCAGAGGCGGAAAACGGCGGACGGAGGGGTCATAACGGTCAGGTCCAGATCTTGAAAGCGATAGGCAATTGCAATGAGGAGACGCAGCCCGGGCTCCGGGCCGCTTACGACGCGTGATCAGGCTGGGGCTGCGGCGAGCTTGCGCGCGCGGGTGCGGGCGGCCTTGCGGCGGCCCAGATAGAGAAGATAGCCGGTGATCGGGAACAGCGGCATCAGCAGCGCCGCCAGCATGAAGAGGATCGCGCCGGGCAGCCCGAAGAACGAGCCGCGATGGACCGAAAGACGCGCGGACGAGATCTTCTCGCCCAGCGGCTTGTCGGCATAGCGCTCGTCGGACTTCACGACGCCGGCGGCGGTGATCTTCAGTTCGTCCCAGGCCCGTTCATTGGCCGCGTCCTTGGGCAGGAGGCGCACGCGCACCGCGTCGCCCGCGGCCTTGGGCAGGGTGATGATGGTCTGGGTCGCGCCCGGCGCAGCCGCCAGCGCCGCGCGCCAGGCCGGATCGAGGCGCATCGGGCCACTCGCCTTAGCCTTCTTGGCCTTGGCGCCTTCTGCAGGCTTCTTGGCGGCAGGCGCCTCAGCCGCGACCTTGCCGGTCAAGACCTTGTCGAAGCCCGCCTTGTACCAGTCGTAGGACCAGGTCAGGCCCGTCATGGCGATGGTCAGATAGATCAGGAACACCCAGGTCCCGGCCACCGAGTGCAGCGACCAGTAGAGGCCGCGCTTCTTCAGTTTCAGATTGGGCTTCAGCCAGACCTTCCAGTCCAGCGGTCGCTTGGGCCAGCGCAGATAGAGACCAGAGATCGCGAAATAGATCAGGCTGAAGGCGGCCGCGCCGGTCACCTGGCGGCCGATCCCCTCCCCGTCACCCGGCAACAGCATCCAGCGGTGGAAGCGGCGCACCGTGGCGAAGAAGTCCTCGCCGGTCGCCCGCCCCAGGATCTGGCCGCTGAAGGGGTCCAGATACAGCTTCTGAGCGCGCGGCGCGCCCTTGACCTGGAACGTCACTTGCGGCGAGGCGCCGGGCTTGCCGCGCAGGGTCAGGCTGGTCGGCTTGGCCTCCGGCTTCTGGGCCGCGAAGCGCTCCAGCAGCGCGTCCGGCGCCAGGACCGGCTCCGCGCGCGGGGCGACGTGGACGACGCCTGGGCTCAGGGCCTCCATGATCTGGTCCTCGAAGGCCATGGTGGCGCCCGTGACGCCCATCAGCGCCAGGACGACGCCCAGGGTGATCCCCAGCAGCCAGTGGGCCTGGAAGACGAGCCAGCGGAATTTGGAAGCCATTGCGAACCTGCGACCGCCCAACGCGGCGCGGGCTCCCTAGCGCCGTTTCCTTCTGCGAGCAATTCGCAATCGCACGACACCGTTCACCGATGTCCCCTAATTGACGACCTGATCACGCCGCAAGCGCCAAGCGCCGCCAAGATCACCAGGTCCGGCGGACCACGCGCGCAAGCACACCGGAAGCTGTCCGTATCTATACAATTTCCCAATGACGCCGCCGGATTGTCGACAACGCCCATAGGCAGTCTACTTAAGACGTTCGAACGGACCTTCCTCGGCCTTCCCTCGAACCTACCCATGGCCAAGCCGCCCCCCATCGAACGCTTGAACGCTCGCAGCCAGGCCTTGCGCCAGCGCCGCATCGCGGCCTTCTCGACGCCGCCGGCATCGGTTGGCGACGACACGCCCCGCCTGCGCTGGACGATCGATCAGAGCTGCCGCGCCCAGGACGTCACCCTCACCGAAGCGCGGCGTCGCCTGGCGATGATCTTCGACGAAACCGATGCGCCCTTGTCGGTCAGCGAGCTGTGGAGCCGGGCCAAGGCGCTCGGCCTGGCGGCCAGCCGTTCGCACGTCTACGTGCTGATCCGCCATCTGGTCGCCTCGCGGGTGCTGATCATCGCCGAGAACGGCCAGGCCATCCGCTATGCCGCGCCCCTGGCCACACGGCTCGAGGTCCGAAGCGACGATGGAGGGCCGGTCACCGCCATCGAGGATCCGACGGCGATCGAGGCGCTGATCGCCGCGCTACTGCGCGCGGGCCGCAAGGTCGATGGCCATGACCTCGTCATCGACCTGATCGCGCGAGAGCGGGCCGCCACGCCCTGAGGCGAACGCCGGCGGCTAGAGAACCCCAGCGCCCCCAGACGCCATGCGCTATGCCCCAGGGCCAAGGTCGAGAGGCCCACGCGCCTGTCAGGCGAAGCGCGTGGGCCGGTCGAAGTGGTGTGACGTCGCCTAGAACTTGGCCCGCAGGCCAAAGCTCACGGTGCGGCCATAGTTGGTGTAGCCGCCGAACCATCCGCCTTTGACAAACTGCCACTGGGAGGCGTCCGTCAGGTTCTGCCCCTCCACCGCGACGGTGACCTGAGGCGTGAGCTTGTAGCTGACGCTCGCGTCCAGCGAGCCGAAGGCCTTGTCGTTCAACGCCGACAGACCCGCTCCGCCCACGTCCTGCAGCACGTCGTCGATCCAGCTGTAGCTAGCTCGGGCGGCGAATGGCCCCTTCTCGTAGAAGCCGGTCAGGTTGAAGCTGTTCTTGGCGACATTGACCATCGCGTCCTTCAGCGTCGGCGAATAGGTCGCCTCGGTGTCGGTGTAGGTATAGTTGGCCAGGAAGCCGAGCCCGTCGAACGGCGCAGGCAGGCTCTTGAACAGGTGCTGGTAGGCCAGCTCCACGCCCTTGATCTTGGCGCCGCCGCCGTTGGTCGGCGAGGTCAGCTGATAGGTCTGGCCGTCGACCACGATATTGGTCTTCTGGCTGTAAACAAAGGTGGTGATGTCCTTGTAGAATGCGCCGGCGATCAGCGCGCTGCCGGGGGCGAAGTACCACTCCAGCGTCGCGTCATACTGCCAGGCCTCGAAAGGCTGCAGCTGCGGATTGCCGCCTACCGCAGTCAGCACCGTGCCCGATGAGTTGAGGGTCAGGCGCGGCGCCAGGTCGGCCAGCGATGGGCGGGTAATCACCTTGGCGGCGGCGAAACGGGCCTGCAGGGCGTCCGAAAGCTCCCACGCGAAGTTCACCGTCGGCAGGACGTCGGTATAGGTCTTCTGGTAGCGGACCGGGATCGCTGCGGTCCCGTTGTCGGCGTAGCCTGACGAGACCTGCTTGGTCTGGGCCACGCGCACCCCGACCTGGCCGCGTAGCGGGGCGCCCAGCAGTTGGGTGTCGAGGTCGCTCAGCGCATAGCCGGCGGCGATGTCCTCGGACACGAAGTACGAGTTGCGCTGGTCGGCGCGGGCGGTGCCCTTCTGGGTCTTGTCGGCCAGGGCCCAGAAGGCGTCCGGATCGGGCATCACCCAGCGGGTAGGAAGGGTCCCGTCGACACCGCCCAGAAAGTCGCTGACCGGGAAGGCGTCGAAATATTCCGCGCCGAAATACTTGTTGGCCAGGTTGGTCGTGAAGTTGATGTCAGCGCGATTGTACGAGCGCGAGCGCTCGCGGTACTTCACGCCGAACTGCAGGCGGCTGAGCGGCCCCCATGCCACTGGGCGCTCGGCGTCGAACTGCAGCGCGGTCTCGTCGTCGGTCGCATCGTTGACGCGCCACTCGATGCGGCGGAACGGCAGCAGCGAGGGATTGTTGAGATCGGCCGTGGCGAAGGTGACGCTGGGAATGGCGTCGTCAGCCTTGGTCATCGAGAAAGTCGTCTGCCCAATCGCACCCAGGAGGCGCGTGCGAGTGATCGGGTTGGACGTCTCCGAATAGGCGCGGGCGTAGGCCAGGTCCGCCGTCAGGGTCCAATCCTGCAGCTTCTGGCGGATCTTGCCGGCGACCATCAGGTTGTCGTGCGCCAGGTCGCTGACTTCCCGGCCGATCTGGCTGGTGGACGTCACCGTGCCGCCGACCAGGGTCTTGTCCTTCACGACCGCCGAGCCGGCGACCAGGGTCGAGACGGTCTGGTCGACCGAGTAGGTCAGCTCGTCATAGTGATCGTCCAGCTTGGTGTAGGTGGCGTCCAGGGTGATCTCGGTCGCATCGGTGGGGCGATACTGGGCCGACAGCACCACGCCCTTGCGCTCGCGGTCCTCGCGTTCCAGCGTCGGACGGATGGCGGTCGGATAGAGTTCGATCCCTTGCGCGATCAGGCTCTTGCCCAGGGTGGTGGTCGGGTCCGAGTAGCTCCAGCCCACGCCCGTTATGCGATCCTGGCGCAAGGTGCGCTGGTCGTAGACCACCGCGGCCAGCAGGCCGAGGGTGCCCGCAGCGTTGGTCCAGCTGGCCAGACCCGACAGACGCGGATCGGTCGCACCGGCCAGTTCAGGCCGGCTGGCGGTGGCCGAGAGGGCCAGGGTCGTGCGACCCAGGTCCAGGGGGCGGAAGGTCTTGATGTCGACCACGCCGCCGATCGCGCCCTCGTCGGTCGAGGCCAGCGGCGTCTTGTTGACCTCGACGCCGGCCACCAGTTCGGACGGCAGGGTGTCGAAGCGGAACTGACGGCCGCTCTGGCCGCTGTCGCGCATGTTCTCGTTCACCGCCGCGCTGCGACCGTTCAAGGTCACCACCTGGAAGTTCGGGCCAAGGCCCCGGACGCGGACGAACAGGCCCTCGCCGCGATCACGGGTGATGGCCACGCCTGGCACACGCTGCAGGGCTTCGGCGATGTTGTTGGACGGAAACTTGCCGATGTCCTCGGCCGAGATGCCGTCGACGACGTTGGCGGCCTTGCGCTTCTCCGACAAGGCGCGGGCCAGCGAGTTGGCGAAGCCGCCCGTCACCACGACCTCCTCCACCGTGGCGGCTTCCTCCGCCTGCGCGGCTTCGGCGACGGACGCGGCGGCCGCAGCGCTCGGCGCGGGCGCGGTCGAGATCTTCTGGACGGCCGGACGCAGGATCGCCGCCCCGCCGCTGCGCACGAACGTCAGGCCCGTGCCGCGCAACAGCTGGGTGAGGCCCGTCTCAGGATTGACCTCGCCCTTGACGCCCCCGGTGCGCTTGCCCGCCAGCAGAGCCGGATCGGCCAGGACCTGCAGGCCCGTAGCGCGCGAGAAGGCCGGCAGCGCCGCGCCCAGTTCGCCTGCCGGAATGGCCAGCATCGGCTTGTCCGCCGTCGCTGCGAGGGCCGGAGCGGCTGTGAGCATGGCCACGGCGGACGCCGTGCCGAGCCAGATCTTGAAGGTCATCGCTTGGTCCCCGAAATCGCGCGGCGCGTTCGCCGGCTTCAGCGGTGAAGACGCTGGCGGACGACGATCCAGGACAGGGAATTTTGTGAAGTTTCCGAGACGCCCAACGCCCTAGCGGGACAGGACCAGGCGGCCCGGCGTTTCTCGCACCTGGAAGCCGTGGACCAGCGCCAGGTTGCGGACCAGCGCGTCGGGCTCGCCCAGTCGGAAGCGTCCCGCCACCCGTCGGCGCGCCAGGGCCGGATCGTCGATGACGATGGGCGTGCGCGAGGCGCGGTTCAGCCGTTCGATCAGCCGCTCCAGCGTCACACCGTCGGTCTCAAGCCAGCCCGAGCGCCAATCGTCGGCTTCAGGGTTGAAGGTTCTCACCCGCGACAGACGCCCCGCCTTGGCGAAGGCGCGCTGGCCTACCGTCAGCTCGGCGGTCCGATGGATCAGCCCACTCGGCGCCAGGCGCACCTTGCCGCGATGCACCGACAACTCCAGCCTGCCGTCCCCGCGTTCGAGATCGAAGGCCGTGCCCAGCACGCGCGCCGAGCCTTCCGGCGCGGCGACGACGAATGGCCGCCCGGCGTCGTGTGCGACGTCGAAGAACGCTTCGCCCCGGGCCAGCCTCACCTCCCGACGGCCCGTTCCGATCCGGGCCTCCAATCGCGAGGCGCCGTCCAGGGTCACGCGCGAGCCATCGGCCAGGGTGACGGTGCGGATCTGGCCCGGTGACGTCTCGAAGGCCACCGGATCGACGGTCAAGAGTTGCAGCTGCGGCCAAGCCAGGACCAGCGCTCCAACGCACGCCGCCAGCCCGCCGGCCAGGGCCGCGATCGGCGCCCAGCCTGGTCGGCGAACCGACCGACGCTGGACGTTCAGCGCCATGGCCTCGGTCAGCGCCGCGTCCAGAGCCGTCGCCCATAGCCGATCGAAGGCCGCGCCGTTGGCCGGGTCGGCTGCTCGCCATGCCGTAAAGTCGCGATCGGCGTCGTCCCGTCCATCCAGGCGACGCGCGACCCAGACAGCCGCTTCCTGATGCGCGCGGCTCATGGACGGCCACCCACGCGGCGCTCGGCCTTGTCCATCTCGCGATGCAACTGCTCCAACGCTCGCACCACGTGCTTTTCGACAGCAGCCTCTTTCATGCTGAGCTCGGCGGCGATCTGGCGCGTGGATTGGCCGTGCAGTCGCCGCCGGATGAAGACGTCGCGCCGTAACGGCGGCATGGCGTCCAACGCCTTGCCGAACACCTCGACCTTCTGTCGATGCATCAGGATTTGCTCCGCCGCCGGGGACTCGCAAGGGATGTCGTCGTCCAGCGCCTCGGCCGGACGACGGCTATGATGCCGAAAATGGTCTCGGACCAGGTTCAGGGCGATCCGATAGCCCAGGGCCGCGCGATCCACCACGGTTCGCGCCCGCTCGTAGGTCAGCAGGCGCAGCAAGGTCTCTTGCACAAGATCGTCGGCCGCCGCCGGATCACGGGTTCGGCGGACGATGAACCGATAGAGCTCGTGACGCTGGGTTCGCAAGCTGGCGAGATCGGTCATGAGCGCCCGCCGTGGAGGAACGCGACGGAGTCGACCAGGAGCGAACTGCTGAAAGCCATGGTCGGCGCCTAACACGCGTTCATGACAGTTTCGCTCTGATGTGGACGAGGGGCGCCTGCGCCGGACGTCCTAGTTACGCAGCCTCGGACCGCGCATTCTCGAACCTTGATGGGCTGGCCAGTAGTCGTCGCGCCAGTCGCAGCTGGATCCGCTCCCAGGTCTTGAGCTTGATCGGCTCGCCCTTGCGCAGCTTGGTCCAGGTCGTCTCGCTGATGCCGTAGACGTCGGTCAGGTGCTCGCGCGTGATCGCCGGCAAGGCGGCCTTGAGCGCTTCGAAACGCTCGAGACTGACGATGATGGTCTGGACCACGCACAAGCTCCAATACGCATGAAGAGGTGCGGCCGGCGCAGAGG
>JAEXJH010000062.1 GCA_023445955.1 Pseudomonadota bacterium | reverse complement strand
GCGGACAAGCCGCCGCAGCCGGAACCTAGGGGCGGCCGGTCGTCGAGATTAGCCGCCCGACGGGCACATCAGTGGTGCGCTTTTGGAAACAGTCGGGCGGGGGAACGTCCGCGGGCGCCTGACCATTTCTCCTGCAGGCACAGGAGAGACGCCATGACCGATGTCGACAACGGATACGACGACCAGGACGGGGCCGAGGCCATGGACGATGACGTCATCGGCAAGGACGGCGAGTTCCGCACCTTCGAGGAGCTGCCCGACGTGCTGGACGTCACCCAGGCCGAGGGCGACGACGACGATGACGACGCCCTGATTGGCGAGGACCTCGACGACGACGAGATCATCGCGCTGGAAGAGGACGAGGACGGCGATCCCGACGAGGAGCGTCCCGAAGTTTTCGACGGCGAGTAAGCCCGATGGCCGCGCCCAAGCTGGCGGCCTATGCGGCCAAGCGCGACTTCAAGCTCACGGCCGAGCCTTCGGGCGATGTCGGGGTCGCGGCTTCGGCGCGGGCGCGGTTCGTCATCCAGAAGCACGACGCCACCCGGCTGCACTATGACCTGCGGCTGGAGCACGAGGGCGTGTTCCTGTCGTGGGCGGTGACCCGGGGGCCGTCGCGCGATCCGCACGACAAGCGCCTGGCGGTGCATGTCGAGGACCACCCGCTGGCCTATGGCGACTTCGAGGGCACGATCCCCGAGGGCCAGTACGGCGGCGGCACGGTGATGCTGTGGGACCGCGGCTGGTGGGCGCCCGAGCCGGGCTTCGACCTGGAGAAGGGTTTGAAGAAGGGCGAGATCAAGCTGATCTTCGCCGGCGAGCGGATGAAGGGCGGTTGGGTCCTGGTCCGGATCAACAACGACAAGTTTGGCGGCGGCAAACGCGAGAACTGGCTGCTGATCAAGCATCGCGACGAGTTCGCCATCGAGGGCGATCTCGACTTCCTGGAAGACACCAGCTTCTCGATCGCCTCGGGCCGGACGATGGACAAGATCGCGGCCGGCAAGGGCAAGGCACCGACGCCGTTCATGACCAAGGCGGGTCCGGCTCCGGACGCCATCTGGGGCAGTACCAAGTCGCCCGAGGCCAGCGCCGAGAAGGCGGCTGAAGAGACCGATGCGCCGAGGGGCAAGGCCAAGCCAGTCAAGAAGGCGGCTCCAAAAGCGACCATGCCGAAGTTCACCCCGCCGCAGCTGTGCAAGCTGGTCGACCGGCCGCCGACCGGCGAAGGCTGGGTGCATGAGATCAAGTTCGACGGCTATCGGATGCAGCTGCGGATCGAGGGCGGCAAGGCGGCCTTGCGCACTCGAACCGGCCTCGACTGGAGTCAGCGCTTCCCGCAGCTGATCGCCGACGCCGAGGGCCTGCCCGACGCCCTGATCGACGGCGAGGTCGTGGCCCTGGACGAGGCTGGCTCGCCCAGCTTCGCCGGTCTGCAGGCGGCGCTATCGGAGGAGAAGACCGAGGACCTCATTTTCTTCGCCTTCGACCTGCTGCACGCTGACGGCCAAGACCTGACCGAGCTGCCGCTGACGGACCGCAAGAACCGCCTGAAGACGCTGCTGCCGGGGGATGGCGAGCGCATCCGCTATGTCGAGCATTTCACCAGCGGCGGCGAGGCGGTGCTGCAGTCGGCCTGCCGGATGTCGCTGGAGGGCGTGGTCTCCAAGAAGCTCGACGCGCCTTACCGCTCTGGCAAGTCGGCGACCTGGACCAAGGCCAAGTGCCGGGCCGGCCACGAGGTGGTCATCGGCGGCTGGACCACGACGGGCCAGGCGTTCCGCTCGCTGATCGTCGGGGTCTATCGCGACGGCCATCTGGCCCATGTCGGCCGGGTCGGTACGGGCTTTGGCCGCGACAAGGTCGCCAAGCTGCTGGCCAGGCTGGAGCCGCTGGAGCGCAAGACCTCGCCCTTCACGGGCAAGGGCGCGCCGAAGGGCGGGGCGGGCGTCCATTGGGTGTCGCCCGAACTGGTCGCCGAAATCGAGTTCGCCGGCTTCACGGGGGAGGGTTCGGTGCGCCAGGCGTCGTTCAAGGGCTTGCGCGAGGACAAGCCCGCCAAGGCCGTCGAGGCTGAAGCGCCAGCGCCTGTCGAGGACGTCGAACTGGCCAGGCCCAAGGCGGGCAAGGCCGCCGTGCTGGGCGTGACCATCTCCAATCCCGACAAGCCGCTGTGGCCTGACGCCGGCGACGGCAAGCCGGGAACCAAGCTGGATCTGGCCATGTATTTCGAGGCCGTCGGCTCTTGGCTGCTGGAGCACGTGAAGGGCCAGCCGTGTTCGGTGATCCGCATGCCGGACGGCATCGACGGCGAGAAGTTCTTCCAGCGCCACTCGGGCAAGGGCGTCTCGGCCCTGATCGACGAGGTCACGGTCAGTGGCGACCGCACGCCCTATCTTGTCTTCAACACGGTCGAGAGCCTGGTCGCCGCCGCCCAGTGGGGCGCGACCGAGCTGCACCCCTGGAACTGTCGGCCGGAGGCGCCGGAGGTCCCCGGGCGGCTGGTCTTCGACCTCGACCCCGCGCCGGACGTGTCGTTCGACGCGGTTGTCGAAGGGGCGCGGGAGATCCGCGACCGGCTGGAGGCGCTGGGCCTCGTGCCATTCTGCAAGACCACCGGCGGCAAGGGGCTGCACGTGGTCACGCCGCTGAAGGGCTCGAAGGTGGATTGGGGCGCGGCCAAGGCCTTTGCTCGCGAGGTCTGCGCCCGGATGGCCGCCGACAGTCCCGACCAGTATCTGCTGAACATGTCCAAGAAGGAGCGGGGCGGAAAGATCTTCCTCGACTACCTGCGCAACGACCGGATGAGCACGGCGGTGGCCCCGCTGTCGCCGCGCGGCCGGCCCGGCGCGCCGGTCTCGTGGCCGGTGGCCTGGACGCAGGTCCGCAAGGGGCTGGATCCGTCGCGGTTCAACCTCCGCACCGTCCCCGGGCTGATCAAGGACCTCGACGCCTGGGACGCCTATGCCGATAGCGAACGCGACTTGGCGCCGGCGATCAAGAAGCTGGGCAAGGGGTAGGGCGGATCTTACACTGCCGCCATCCGGCGCGTTCGAATGTCGGGATCAAAGGGGAGAAGGGCATGGCCCGCGAGCAAGCGCTGCAGACGCTGGAAACCTGGCACGACCTCCTGGAGAAGCGCGAGTTCGATCGCCTGCGGCCGCTGGCGGCCGACACCGTCGTGTTCCGCTCGCCGGCGTTCTTCACGCCCTATCCGGGCGTCGAGCCGCTGGTGCACATCATCTCCACGGTCACCACGATCTTCGAGGACTTCGCCTACCACCGGACGTTCTGGTCCGAGGGCCACGAGTCCGTTGTGCTCGAATTCAGCGCCAAAGTCGGCGGCAAGAGGCTGAAGGGCATCGACATCATTTCCTTCGACGACGCCGGCAAGATTAGGGAATTCGAAGTGATGATCCGCCCGGCCAACGCCGCCGCGGCCGTCGGCGAGGCCATGGCCGCCAAGGCCGGCCCGCGCCTGAAGGCGCTGCTGGGAGGGTTGAAGGCTTAGCTGGCCTTTTTCCGCGTCGCCGCCTTCTTCGCCGCCGGCTTGGCCTTGGCCGGCGCCTTGCCCAGGCTGCTGCGCAAGGCCGCCATCAGGTCGACGACGTTGGTGTCCTCGGGTTCCTCGACCACGACCTTGCGGCCCTTGCCCTTCTGCTTGTCCTTGATCAGGGCGCGCAGGGCGTCCTCGTAGCGGTCGGTGAACTGCTCGGGATCGAACGGCCCTTCCTTCTGCTCGATGATCTTCTGGGCGATCTGGATCATCGCCGCATCCGGTTTCTTGGCGGGGATGTCGTCGAAGTAATCGGCCGCGTCGCGGACCTCGTCGTGGCTGCGCAGGCTCCAGGCGACCATGCCGTTGTCGCGCGGCTCGATGGCCAGCAGGCGTTCGCGCTGATGCATGACCACGCGGCCCAGGGCGACCTGGCCCTCCTTGGTCATGGCCTCGCGGATCACGCCATAGGCTTCGGCGGCCAGCTTGCCGTCCGGGACCAGGAAGTACGGATTGTCCCAGTAGAGCCGGTCGATCTCGCCGGCCGCCACGAAGCGCTCGATGTCGATGGTGCGGGTGCTTTCCAGGCGGACGCTGTCGATCTCGTCCTGGGTGATGACGACGTACTCGCCCTTGCTGACCTCGAAGCCCTTGACGATGTCGGCGCGCTCGATCGGCCCCAGGTCCGGATCGGTCGGAACCATGCGGATGCGGTTGTGCGTCTTCTTGTGCAGCATGTTGAAGTGCACATCGCTGCTGGCGTCGGTGGCGGTGTAAAGCGCGACGGGGCAGGTGACGAGCGACAGGCGCAGGTGGCCCTGCCAGGTGGGACGGCCGGCGGCCATGGCGTTCTCCTCGATCAGGCTTCGCCGCAGGAGGCCTTGGCGGCCTCCAGGAAGCGGATGGTGGCCAGTTCGAAGGCGCGCTCCGAGCGGCCGGCCTTCAGCGGCAGCGCGCCTTGCTGATAGGCCTCCAGCACCAGCGGGTGGATGTACGAGCCGCGACAGACGGCGGCGGTGTTGCCCAAGAGCCCCGCGACGGCCTTCACGCAGGTATTGACGTTGCGCTTGGCCTCGGTGGCGCTGGCCGCCTTGGGGATCAGGCACAGGGCGCGGGCGGCGGCCAGGGTGCCGGCCCAGGTGCGGAAGTCCTTGGCCGAGAAGTCCTCGCCCATCGCCGCCCGGATATAGGCGTTGACGTCCGTGCTCTCGACCGAGCGCCGTTGGCCGTCGTCGTCGAGATACTGGAACAGCCGTTGGCCCGGCACGTCCTGGCAAGCCTTGACGATGCGGGCCAGGCGGCGGTCGCGGAAGCCGGTCGTATGGACCACGCCGCTCTTGCCCTTGAACTGGAACGTGCCGCCGACGCTGGACAGCTTGGCGTGCCGGTCGCGCAGCGTCGTCAGGCCAAAGCTCTTGTTCTCCTTGGCGTAGATCTCATTGCCGACGCGGATCAGGGTCAGCTCCATCAGCCGCACGACGGCGGCCACGACCTTGTCGCGGGGTAGGCCGCGGCGGGCCAGATCCTTCTCGACCTGGCTGCGCAGCTTGGGCAGGGCGCGGCCGAAGGCGATCATGCGGCCGAACTTCAGGCCGTCGCGGTCGCGCCGCCAGCCGTCGTGATAGCGGTATTGCTTGCGGCCCCGCTGGTCGCGGCCGGTGGCCTGGATGTGGCCGCGCGGCGAGGGACAGATCCAGACATCCGTCCAGGCCGGCGGTATGGCCAGGACGCGGATGCGGTCCAGCGTGGCGTCGTCGTCGACGGGGTCGCCGTCCGGGTCGCGATAGGCGAAGCCCGCGCCGCTCTTGATCCGTCGCAAGCCGGGATCGTCGTCATTGACGTAGAGAAGGCCGGATGAGACCGGCAGAAAATCGACCGTGTCGCGTGGCATTTCGCCAGCCCTCGTCAGCGCTCTGTCGCCGGATCAACGGCGGGCGCGAGGGGCGGTTCCGGATGCGAAA
>JAEXJH010000061.1 GCA_023445955.1 Pseudomonadota bacterium | reverse complement strand
CGATCAGGGTCAGCACCTTCACCGCGCTGCCGGCCGAGGTGGGACGCAGCGCCGCCGCCAAGGCGGGCTCCCAGGCCATGGTCGCATAGAGGTCGGGCATGATCCGGCGCACCAGCGGATGGCGCATCAGCCGCCGGCCGGCCAGGCCCATGGCGTAGAGATCAGCCTCCAGCGAGCCACAGTCGCCAGACTCGAGGCGACCAGGGATCGTCTTGGTCAGCTGTGAGACAAGATCCTGCGCCATGTCGGCCTTGGAGCGCCAACGGCGGTAGAGCGCGGCCTTGCCCACACCGGCCTTGCGCGCCACGGCGTCCAGGCTCAGCGCGCTATAGCCGACGCGCGCCCACTCCTCGAAGAAGGTCTGGGCCAGGGCGTCGGTGATCTGCGGCCGCCGCACGGCCGCCCCGCTCAGGCGTTCGGTGCGCGCCTGCGACCCGATGGAACAGTTGTGTTCCGTCGACACTTGTTCTATCTCGTCGAGACGATCCTGTTCCATCGGCAGAGCGTTAGCCTTTGGCTGAACTCAAGCCAAGCGTCTCGGAGAGATGATTTGGAAGGCAAGCGCGTTACCGTCGTCGGCGCCTCGGGAACCTTGGGCGGCGATATCGTCAAGGCGCTGCTCGACCGGGGCGCCCAGGTGCGGGTCATGGTCAGGGCGACCAGCAACAGGACGAGGCTGGAGGCGCTGGGCGTCACGGACTTCCTGGTGGCCGACCTCAACGACCCGGCCTCGTTGCGCCAGGCCTTGGCGGTGCAGCCGCGCGCCGATGCGGTCATCGCCAGCGCCGCGGGCTTCACCGCCCATTCGGCCAAGACCAAGGCCGACAACTCCAGGACCGACACCGAGGGTTATCGCAACCTGATCGACGCGACCAAGGGCGCGGGTATTCCGCGGTTCATCCTGATCTCGATCCTCGGCTGCGATCGCGCGCCCGGCGTGCCGCATTTCTCCCAGAAGTTCGAGGCCGAGACCTATCTCGCCCAGACCGGCCAGCCGTATCTGGCCCTGCGCGCCGGGGCCTTCCTGGACCGCGCCCGAGACATCGTGCCGGCCAACCTCGCCAAAGGCGTCTTCCCCGATATCCTGCCGGACGTACCGATGGCCCTGGTCTATTCGCGCGATCTGGCGCGCTACGCGGCGCAGGCGGCGCTGGATCTTCCGGATACAGCGTTGAACCAGAGCGTCGATATCGGCGGCGATGTCCCGGCCACCGGCGCCATGGTCGCTGAAGCCTTCACTCGCGTGCTGGGCCGACCGATCGTCGCCAAGCCCGTCTTTTCGCCGCTGATCTTCGCCCTGGCGCCGCTGCTGGCGCTGTTCCAGCCCCGCCTGCGCGACAATCTCGCCGTGATGACGTGGCTGCGGAAGGGCGGCTATGTTAGCCAGGATCCGCTCAAACAAAAGGCCCTGTTCGGTGAACTGCCCACGGTCGATGAGGCCGTGGCGCGCTACGTCCGGGACAAGGGGCTGGCCTAGGCCGCCTGCGACACCAGGGTCTTCAAGAGGTCCATGGTCTGAGGCGAGCTGGCCAGCTGTTCGCGGGAGCTCGGATCCTTGGCCAGCTTGAGCGCCTCATTGCGGGCCTTCTCGGCGACCGGACCGGTCGGACCGGCCTCGCCCAGAGCCAGCTTGGCCAGCAGCTGCAGGCGGTGCGGCAGCGGCGCCGGCGCGCGCACCAGCATGGTCAGCAGGCGCGTGTCGGCCTCGATCAACGCACCGATGTCGCCCAGCTTGGCGCACAGCGGCTCGAAATCCTCGCGCACCAGGCCCGAGCGGACCAGTTGGCGCTGCAGGCCGGCCAGGTTGCCGAGCTTGGCGACCGGCGAGTCGGGGCCGGCGCGCAGCTCCTTCTCGAAGCGCATGGCGCTGATATTGGCGTTCAGCCAACGGGCGGTGTTGCGCTTGTTGACCGCGCCCATGACGTTCTCGGCCAGGCGGATCAACATCTTGATCTCTTCGTAGGCCGAGCGGTCTCGGCCCAGCAGCGCTTCGATGAAGTCGCCGTTCAATAGGGTCTTGGAGCGCGCCGTGAAGGCGCCCTGGATGTCCTCGGCCTGCAGGATGCGGCCGGCGGCGGCCGTCAGGCTCATGGCCAGGGCGCGCAGGAACTCGATCTCGGCCTCGGCGTCGGTGGGCTTGAGGCGACGCACGCCGTTCAGCTCGGCCAGCACGCGCTGGGCGATGGCCTTGCGGACGGACGGGAAATTATCGCCCGCCAGCCATTCGCCCAGGCGCTTGGCGGTGCCCGACAGCTCCGGCATCACGTTGCGGACGCTGGCTTCGATCTTGATCAGGGCTTCGACGGCGACGCCGCCGGTCAGGCGGGTCATGGCCGCCAGGGTGACGCCCAGGTCCTCGTTGGTGGTGTCCAGCAGGTCGGCCATGCCGGCGCGCGAGCCGATGATCTCGGCCAGCGGCTGCTCGATGGCGGCCAGGGCGGCGACGCGGGCGCGCGGCTCGTCCGGCGCGGCGTCGGCCAGGTCCAGCAGGCGGGCGATCTTGGCGCTCCAGCTGACCGCCGGGGCGATCGAGGCGGCGACGCCCGCGCCCAGCAGGAAGGCGCGATCGGGATCGGCGACCAGGCGCTCGGCGGCCTTGGCGAAGCCTTCCTTGTCGAGATCCGGCAGCGCGCCCTTCTTGAAGGCCTTGTTCAGGTTGGCGATCGTGCGTTCGACCAGCCCTTGGAAGTGACGGATGACCTCGTGCACGGTCTGGCCGCGCGCTTCGGCTTCCGGAATGGCGATCTTCTGCAGGGCGTGCTGCAGGTCGGTGCCGGACGCTTCCAGCTTCTCGACCAGGTCGGGGCGGTGCAGCAGCTCGAACGGCGTGGCCTTGTGGCGGACCAGGAAGCCTTCCAGCAGGCGGCCGATCCGGTCACGGGCGTGAGAGGTGTAGAGGTCGGCCGGCTGCACGCACAGGGGGTCGCGGTCCTCGACCTCCTTCTTGGGCTTGCCGCCGTCGACCATGCCCTTGGTGAAGATGGCGATCGACTTGTATTCGCCGGTCGCGGGGTCGAGCGTTTCCTTGCTGACGCGGACCGCGATGGCGCGGTTCTGCACGAGCACGTCCTCGGCCACCTGCAGCGCATGCGTGCGGTTTTCCGTGGCGATTTCAAGCGTCCACTGCGCGCCGACTTTCCGTCGGACAAAGAGCTCGTAGTGAACTTGGCCCATGCCTGCCCCGCTGAAGGAGACCTCACTATGGGTCGCCAGACCTTAAGGTGAGGTTGAGGAACAGGCCGGCTTTGAGGACGCCCGCGCCGCAATGGCGCCTTTCTGGAGCCGCAAAGCCCAGGAAGAAGCAGGGAAAGCTTTGCCGCTCCACGCGTTGAAGCCAGGACGTTCGACCGATAGGATCGGACGACGCAAGATAAGGCTAAGGACAAGAACGACCAGATGGCCGCCATCACGCTCATTGACGACGACGAGAACATCGTCGCCTCGGTCTCCCTGGCGCTGGAAAGCCACGGCCACGCCGTGAAGGCTTACTATGACGGGGTCGCCGGCCTGGAAGGCGTCGAGGCCAGCCCGCCGGACCTGGTGATCCTCGACGTGAAGATGCCGCGCATGGACGGCATGGAAGTGCTGCGGCGCCTGCGCCAGACGTCCGAGATCCCGGTGATCATGCTGACGTCGAAGGACGACGAGATCGACGAGATCCTCGGCTTCAACCTCGGCGCCGACGACTACATGCACAAGCCGTTCAGCCAGCGCCTGCTGCTGGAGCGGGTGAAGGCCGTGCTGCGCCGCGCCCGTCCGGACGACGAGGAACTGGCCCCGATGGCCGCTTCGGCCGCCGCGGCGGCGGGCTCCAAGGTCATGAAACGCGGCAAGCTCACGCTCGACCCAGCCCGCCACGACAGCCTGTGGGACGGCCGCCCCGTGCGCCTGACCGTCACCGAGTTCCTGCTGCTGCAGGCCTTGGCCCAGCGCCCGGGCTTCGTGAAGAGCCGCGACAACCTGATGGACGCCGCCTACGACGATCAGGTCTATGTCGACGACCGCACGATCGACAGCCACATCAAGCGCATGCGCAAGAAGTTCCGTCAGGTCGATTCTGAGTTCGACTCCATCGAGACCCTGTACGGCGTTGGCTACCGTTACCGCGAGTCCTGAGACCGTCAGCTCTGACGCTGCCGACCAAGCGGCCCCCAAGGCCAGGCGACGCTTCGCCTGGCCGCGCGGGTCCAAGCTTGGCCGGCTGATCATCACGCTCAATGTGCTGGCCCTGGCGATCGTGGTCGTCGGGGCGCTGGTGCTGAACGAGCTGCGCAGCGGCCTGATCGCCGCGCGCATCGACAGCCTGACGACCCAGGGCGAGCTGATCGCCAACGTCATCGACCAGACCGCCACGGTCGGCGAGCCCGAGCCGGCGCTGGACCCCTATGTCGCCAGCCAGTTGCTGCAGGTGCTGTTCATTCCGCGCAACCAGCGCGCCCGCCTGTTCGACGCCCACGGCAAGGCCCTGGCCGACTCGTTCGTGGTCGCCGACCGCGTCGACTGGAAGGTGCTGCCCCCGGCCCGCAAGCCGGGTGACAAGGACGCCGCGCCGCATCTGACCCCCGCCGCCCAGGCGCGCGCCGAAAAGGCCCGCAAGGCGCTGGCCAACGAGATCGCCCAGGCCATGAAGGGCCGCATCGCCGCGGGCGCCCGCATGTCTGAGGACGGCGAGCGTGTGGTGTCGGTGTCGATCCCGATCCAGCACGTCCGCGCCGTCCTGGGCGTCCTGACCCTGGAAGCCGGCGACGTCGACGAGATCATCTCGGCCGAGCGCAAGGCCCTGCTGCCGTTCATCATCGTGGCCATGACCGCGATCCTGGTCTCCAGCGTGCTGCTGCACCGCCTGATCGCCGTGCCGGTCCTGCGCCTGGCCCGCGCCGCCGACCATGTGCGCCTGCAGGGCGCGCGCGCCATCTCGCTGCCCGATCTTTCCGAGCGCCGCGACGAGCTGGGCGACCTGTCGCGCTCGCTGGAGGACATGACCCATTCGCTGTCGGAGCGCATGGACGCCATCGAGCGCTTCGCAGCCGACGTGGCCCACGAGATCAAGAACCCCCTGACCTCGATCCGCTCGGCCATCGAGACCCTGGATCTGGTCACCGACCCCGCCGCCCGGGCGCGGCTGCTGGCCATCCTGCAGAACGACGTCAACCGCCTGGACCGCCTGGTCACCGACATTTCCAACGCCTCGCGCCTGGACGCGGAGCTGTCGCGCGAGCATCCCAAGGCGATCGACCTGGCCAAGCTGCTGGGCGAGGTCTCCAGCCTCTACGAGGCCCAGCTGCGGCCTGGCCCCGCCCCGGGCAGCGTGCGCGTGCGCTTCGGCGCCGAGGCCCCGCGCCCGATCCTGGTGATGGCCCGCGAGACCCCGATCGGCCAGGTGTTCCGCAACCTGATCGACAACGCCCGCTCGTTCAGCCCGGACGACGGCGAGGTGCGGGTCATGCTGATCCGCCAGCGTGGCAAGACGACCGTGGTGGTGATCGTCGACGACGACGGTCCGGGCATGCCGCCCGACAATCTCGAGACCATCTTCGAGCGCTTCTACACCTCGCGCCCCAAGGGCCGGGCGTTCGGCGGCAATTCGGGCCTGGGCCTGTCCATCGCCCGCCAGATCGTCGAGGCGCATGGCGGCCAGATCCACGCCGAGAACCGCAAGGACGAGGCCGGGAACGTCGCCGGGGCCCGCTTCGTCGTCGAACTGCCGGAAGTCCGCGAGTGATTCGTCATGCCGGCCTGATCGCCCTGCGCCAGGACGGCGTCTGGCGGGGCGCCCTGATCGAAGGCCCTTCGGGAATCGGCAAGAGCGATCTGGCGCTGCGCGCACTGGACGCCGGCTTCCGGCTCGTGGCCGACGATCGCGTGGTCGTCTTTGCTTCCGGCGGGCGTCCCTACGGCAAGGCGCCCGAAACTCTGGCCGGCCTGCTGGAAGTGCGCGGCCTGGGCGTGATCGACGCCGCGGCCCTGCCTTTCTGCGAGATCGCCCTGGTCATCCGCTGTGTCGAGGACCCCGTCGCCGTGGAGCGCCTGCCCGACCCGCGATCGGTGACGATAACGGGCGTTTCTGTTCCCGTTTTCGACCTGTGGCCGCGAGAACCCTCCGCCCCCTTGAAAATCCGACGCATGATGCAGTCTCTTGGAGTCGCTCCCTAACGAGCGTATCAAGGCCGCCCGCGCGACGCTCTCCCGGTCGCCGCGGAATGGGGATCCCTGTTGAGATACAAGGCATGATCGGGCTCGTGATCGTGACGCACGGGCGTCTGGCGGAAGAATTCGTCTCCGCCATGGAGCATGTCGTGGGCCCGCAGGCCGCCGTGAAGGCGATCTGCATCGGTCCCGAAGACGACATGGAACGCCGCCGTTCGGACATTCTGAAGGCTTGCGCCGAGGTCGACACCGACGGCGACGGCGTCATCCTGCTGACCGATATGTTCGGCGGCACGCCCAGCAACCTGGCCATCTCGGTCATGGAGCAGACCAAGGCCGAGGTCATCGCCGGCCTGAACCTGCCCATGCTGATCAAGCTGGCCAGCGTGCGCCAGCGCGAGACCCTGCAAGCCTGCGTCGCCCACGCTCAAGAGGCTGGACGCAAGTACATCTCCGTGGCCTCCTATGTGCTCGCGGGGGAAAAGTAGGGCATGGCTTCAAGAACGGTCGAGATCGTCAACGAGCGCGGACTGCACGCGCGGGCCTCGGCCAAGTTCGTGAAGATGGCGTCGGGTTTCGACGCCGAAGTGACCGTCAGCCGCGAAGGCTCGTCCGTCGACGCCCGCTCGATCATGGGCCTGATGATGCTGGCCGCCGGCATCGGCTCGACCATCGACATCACCGCCGAAGGCCCTGAGGCCGAACCGGCCGTCGAGGCCCTGTGCGAACTGGTCGCCAACCGCTTCGACGAAGAGCGCTAGGCCCAGCCACGCTTCCCGCCCATCGCGAGCGCACCCCAAATTCAACCATGATGCGAATGTCACGGAACGATGTTATCGTTCGTGGACTGGTTGGGGGCGAGGATGGTGGATCTCCCGGATCGGCGAGCCAAGGCTCGCTATGACATCGCACTGGCGGCGGCGCAGCGCTGGGCCTCGCGCGGCCAGACCCGAGAAGACAACATCGCCGATGTGAATCTGGGCGGCGCAGGCGCGGCGGATTCGGCCGACCGGCAGATCGACTACAAGGTTCGCGAGGACCGGCTGGACAAGGCGCGGGTGCTCAGCGCCAACGGCCTGCTGTCGCGCGCCCTGGAGCGACGCATCGGTCCCAGCCTGGACTTCGACCGCTATCCGCCCAGCGAGCAAGCGCGCCAGGCCGGCCGCCCCGTGGCGCGGATCACCCAGGGCGACGGCAAGGAGCTGGCCCCCGTGGCCATCGCCACCGGCTTCCTGATCGCCCGCGGCCTGCTGCTGACCAATCATCACGTGTTGCCCAGCGCCGGCGAGGCGCAGGGGCTCTTCGCCAACTTCCTCTACGACTACAACGAGCGCGGCGTAGCGACCGGGCGCTACTGCCCCCTGGCGCCCGAGGCCTTCTTCTACGCCGACGAGGCGCTGGACTTCGCCCTGGTGGCCGTCGAGCCGGCCGACGGCGCGGCGCTCGACGACCTGGGCGTCGTGCCATTGATCGAGGCCACGCCCAAGATCTTGGTCGGCCAGCCGGTGAACATCATCCAGCACCCGGACGGCCAGGGTAAGACCTATGCGATCCGCGCCAACCGGCTGGTCGACATCCTCGACACCGGCTTCCTGCACTATGAGACCGACACGCTGGGCGGAGCGTCGGGCGCGCCGGCCTTCAGCCAGAACTGGGAGCTGGTCGCCCTGCACCACAGCGGCGTGCCGCGGGTCGAGAACGATCGCATCCTCGATCGCCAGGGCCGGGAATGGGATCCCGAAAAGCAGAACGACGACGACATCGACTGGATCGCCAATGAAGGCGTGCGGGTCAGCACCATGGTCTCGGCCCTGAAGGCCGTGAAGATGGACACTCCTGTTCGGCAGGCGCGTCTCGACGAACTGCTCAAGACCACCGGCGACCCGCTGCAGATGGTCGAGCGGATCGCCAACCAGGCGGGCCTGCCCCCCTCGAACCCAACCCACACCCAGCCAGGGGATACGGACGTGGCGCAGAACATCTTCAATTTCTCGGGCCCGGTGACGATCAACATCCAGGGCCCCACGGTGATGGCCAGCGCGACGGCCGATGTCGTCGTGGCGGCCAAGCCGATCGGCGCGCTGGAGAAGCGCCAGCTGTTCGACCCCAACTACGCCACGCGCGACGGCTACCAGGACGACTTCCTGGGCCTGAAGATCCCTACCCCGACCGTCGGCGCAGGTCGTCTCGACGAGATGTACCGCGACCGCAAGGGCCAGATCATCGAGCTGCCCTACCACCACTTCTCGCTGGCGATGAACGAGAAGCGCCGGCTGTGCATGTGGACCGCCTCGAACGCCGACTACAGCGAGAACGTCCGCGACGAGCGTCCCCGCGCCGACTTCGGCGGCGAGGACTGGCGCCTCGACCCGCGGGTGCCCGACAGCCTGCAGATCCAGGACGCCGACTTCTACAAGCCGGCCGGCCGCATCGACCGCGGCCACATCGTGCGCCGCGACGACAATTGCTGGGGCGTCGACAACAGCAGCTTCGACGAGATCGCCTTCGCCAACGCCGACACCTATCACTGGACCAACTGCACGCCGCAGCACGAGGCGTTCAACCAGGAACAGGCCAAGAAGCCCGAGTACAAGGGCGTGCCGGGTATCTGGGGCGGGCTGGAGATGCTGGTCGCCAAGTCGCTGGCCAAGAACGACCGCAAGGCCTCGATCTTCGCCGGCCCGATCCTCGACAACCGCAACGACCCCAACGCCGACTTCGGCAAGGGCCCGATCCAGTACCCAAGCCGGTTCTGGAAGATCATCATGATCAACGACAAGATCGCCGGCCTGATGGCCTACGGCTTCATCCTGCACCAGGGGCCGGTGCTGGCGCGCTTCGGCATCGAACGGATCGACGTCTCACGCTTCGCCGCCCACCAGGTTCCGATCGACGATATCGAGGCTGCGACCGGCCTGACCTTCGACCAAGCGATCCACGACGCGGACGTCATGAAGGGCCAGGACAGCCATGCCCTCGCGGCGCTGGAAGAGGTCAAGCACACCCCGACAGTCGCCGTCCCCGACGTCCAGCCCGCGCAGGTCTAGGCAGGCTACTCCGCCGCCACGATCTCGTGGGTGTGGGCCTTGGCCTCGACATGGACCTTGCCGCCCATCGGCCGCAGATCCAGGTCCTGGAACAGCTGGCTGTCCTCGTCCTGGCCCGGCAGCGGGGTGGTCAGCAGCTTGCCGCCGACGAAGATCGAGTTGGCCCCGGCCATGAAGCACAGGGCCTGCAGCTCGCGGCTCATGCCCTCGCGCCCGGCCGACAGGCGGACCATCGATTTGGGGCAGACGAGGCGGGCGACGGCGATGGTGCGGATAAATTCGATCGCGTCGATCGCCTTGCCTTCCGCCAGGACCCGGTCGCCCAGCGGCGTGCCGCTGACGGGCACCAGGCCGTTGATCGGCAGGCTGTCGGGATGGGACGGCAGGGTGGCCAGCTGGTGCAGCAAACCGGCGCGATCGCGGCGCTGCTCGCCCATGCCGACGATGCCGCCGCAGCAGGTGCTCATGCCAGCGTCGCGGACGTGGGCCAGGGTGTCGAGACGCTCCTGATAGGTGCGGGTCGTCACCACGTCCTTGTAGTAGTCCGGACCGGTGTCGAGGTTGTGGTTGTAGTAGTCGAGGCCGGCCTCCTTCAGGGCCTTGGCCTGATCGGCGCTCAGCATGCCCAGGGGGGCGCAGGTCTCCAGGCCCAGGGCCTTCACCTCGCCGATCATCGAGGCCAGCTTGGGCAGGTCGCGGTCCTTCAGCTCGCGCCAAGCCGCGCCCATGCAGAAGCGTTGGGCGCCGCCGTCGCGAGCGGCGCGGGCCTTGGCCACCACGTCCTCGGTGGCCATCAACTTCTCGGCCTTCAGGCCGGTCTTGAAGTGAGCCGATTGGCTGCAATAGCCGCAGTTCTCGGCGCAGCCGCCGGTCTTGACCGAAAGGAGCTGCGAGAGCTGCACTTCCGACGGGTCGAAATGCGCGCGGTGCACGCTCGCCGCCTGGAAGACCAGCTCCATGAAGGGCAGATCGAACAGGGCCTCGACTTGCGCGAGGGTCCAGTCATGGCGGGGCTGCGAAGCATTGATCGTACTCATGGCGCGCACGTTTGGACCCGTGCATCAGGCTTGGCAAGACGCCGGCGACGCGGCATGACCTTGCGGGAGCCGAGGCGGCCTCCAGGAGTTGGTCAGGTCATGGATCGCGAGATCGAACTGAAGTTCCTGATCCCGCCCGAGGCGGCGCAGGAGGTCCTGACCCAGCTTCAGGGCGAAGGCGCCGTGCGCCAGCTGGACGCCACCTATTTCGACACGCCCGGCCACACCTTGCGCAAGGCGGGCTTTGGCCTGCGGGTGCGCGACGGCGAGGGCGGTCGCAAGCAGACCTTGAAGTCGGCCTCGGCCGGCGGCGTGTTCTCGCGCGGCGAATGGGAGGAACGGATCGCCGGTCCCGATCCCGATCGCGACGCCCTGGCCCGCACGCCGGCCGCCGCCATGCTGGCCGGCGCGGTCCTGGCGCCGGTGTTCAGCGCGCGCGTGCAGCGCACCGTGCGGCTGGTCGAGATCGGCGGCGCGACGATCGAGGCCGCGCTCGACCAGGGACAGCTGCTGGCCGGCGACCGCCAGGCCGCGGTCTGTGAGCTGGAGCTGGAGCTCAAGAGCGGCCCGGCCAGCGCGCTGTTCGACCTGGCGCGCGACATCGCCCGACACACGCCGCTGCGACTGTCGCTGATCAGCAAGGCCGAACGCGGCTATGGCCTGGCCGCCGGCGACGAGACGCCCTCGCCGCGCCGACAGGGCTCGGCGCTGGATCCGCACGCCACGGTTGGCGAAGCCTTGCAGACCTTGGGCCAGGCGGATCTGGCCCATCTCTGCGCGGCCCTGGAGTCGCTGCGCGAGCGGCCAGAGCCGCAGGGCGTCCACCAGGCCCGCGTCGCCACCCGCCGCCTGCGGGCGCTGCTGAAGATCTTCAAGCCGCTGGCCGCGGATCCCGCCGCCTTGTTGCTGGACGAGGGCCTGCACGGGCTGGCCGCCGAATTCGACATGGCCCGCGATCTCGACGTGTTCATCGGCGAGGTCTGGGAAAAGGCCGGCCAGGGCGCGCGCTTTGCCGGACGCGACGACTTCGAGCGGGCGCTGAGCGCCGCGCGCGCCAACGCCTATCTGCGCATGGAGGCGGCCGTGGCCAGCGCCCGGACCCGCGAAGTGCTGCTGGAGGCGGCCGCCTGGCTGGAGACCGGCGACTGGTCGCGCGATCCGGCGCTGGCGAACTTGCGCGACAGCCGCGCCGACGCCTTCGCCGCGGAGGTCCTGGACCATCGGCTCAAGCAGGTGAAGAAGCGCGCCAAGGCTTTCGAAGCCCTCGACGCCCATGATCGCCACCAGCTGCGGCTGAAGGGCAAGACCCTGCGCTACGCCGCCGAGGACCTGGCCCCATTGTTTCCGGACCATCCTAAGCGCGTCGCCAGCTTCCTGGAGGCCTCGCGCGCCGTGCAGGACACGCTGGGCGCCCTGAACGATCGCAGCGTCCGCGAGACCCTGGTGGAAACCGTGACCCAAGGCGACGAAACCCAGGCGCGCGACGTCTTGCGCATCGCCCTGGCCGACGATGAAGCCGACCTGGTCCGCGCGGCCCGCAAGGCGCTGGACACGCTGCTGGACGCCAAGACCTTCTGGTAAGGCGGGCCCCGATGTCCTAGCGCGCGGCCCGGGCGATCGACCGGACCACCGCAGTGTTCAGCGGCTTAGCGCCCCTTCGACACCAGCTCATAGGTGTCGGCGTCGCGAGCGACCATCCTGACCGGCAGCACTTGCGACACCGAGCGGCCGAACCGCTCGATGTCGCCCGTCTTGAAGACGCCGGTGATGCGCAAGGCCGCGACCTTGGGGTCCTTGATGACGATCTGGGCGCGCGTGTAGCGGTTCAGCAGCTGGATCGCGTCGGACAGCGGCTGGTCTTGAAATTCGACGACGCCCTGCTTCCAGGCCAGGGCCTCGTCGAGGTCCGCCGACGAGACCTTGCCAGCCCCCCCGTCCTGGGCCGCGAAGGCCTGGCCGGGGACCAGCTTGACC
>JAEXJH010000060.1 GCA_023445955.1 Pseudomonadota bacterium | reverse complement strand
GAAGCGGGCGGCCTTGTGCTGCAGCGGGATCAGGATGCGGGCCAGGGCGAGGTTGCCCGACGCCCGCGCGACCAGGGCGTGGAAGCGCAGGTCCATGGCCACTAGCGCCGGCAGGTCGCAGGTCCTGGCCGCCGCCTCGCCCTCCGCGAAGACCTCGAACATGGCCTGGGCCTCGGCCTTGGAGGCGTGCTTGGCCGCCAGCGACGCGCAATGGGGTTCGATCAGCACCCGGGCGTCATAGCCCTGGCGCAGCTCGACCAGGTCCAGCGGCGCGACCGTGGTGCCCGAGCGGGCGCGGCGGATGACCAGCCCCTCAAGCGCCAAGCGGCCCAGGGCGTCACGCACGCCCGCCAGACCGGTGTCGTAGTGGGCGGCCAGCGACTGCTCGTCCAGGCGCGCGCCGGCCGGCAGCTCGCCCAGGATCAGGTCCAGCAGGATCCGCTCATAGACCTTGGTCTTCTGCAGGTCGGGCGCCCAATCCTCGAGGCCCGAGGAATTGGCGACATCCAGCACCAGGGTGCGGGCGGGGTTCGACAAGGACGAGACCATGGGCGATCCGTGAGCGGCGGTCGCTGATAGGTAGTGTGAAATTTCACAGATGACTAGCTCCTCCCCCGCGATGCGGGGAGAAGCTTCTTGCCCTAGAACGCCGGGATCACCGCGCCGGCGTACTTCTTCTCGATGAACGCCTTGACCTCGGGCGAGGTCAGGGCCGCGGCCAGCTTCTTCACCCGCGGGTCGTCCTTGTTGTCCGGACGGCCGACCAGGTAGTTCACGTACGGGCTGGTCTTGTCCTCGATGATCAGCGCGTCCTTGGCAGGGTTCAACTTGGCGTCCAGGGCGTAGTTGGTGTTGATCACCGCCAGGTCGACTTGGTTCAGCACGCGCGGCAGGGCCGGCGCTTCCAGCTCCTTGAACTTCAGGTTCTTGGGGTTGCTGGTGATGTCCTTCAGCGACGACAGCTCGTTCTTCTGGTCCTTGATGGCGATGACGCCGTTCTTGGCCAGCAGGATCAGGGCGCGGCCCTCGGTCGAGGCGTCGTTCGGAATCGCGATGGTCGCGCCGTTCGGAACCTCGGCGATCGACTTCCACTTGGCGGAGTACGTGCCGATCGGCTCGACGTGCACGCCCTGCAGCGGGATCAGGTTCGTGCCCTTGTCGTGGTTGAAGCTCAAAAGATAGGGCAGCGTCTCGAAATAGCTGACGTCGATACGCTTCTCGGCCACCTGGGTGTTGGGCTGGACGTAGTCGTTGAACACCTTGATCTCGATGTTCAGGCCCTCGGCGGCCAGTTTCGGCTTGATGAACTCCAGCACCTCGGCGTGCGGCACCGCGGTGGCGGCGACCGTCAGGGTGTTGGTCGCGCTGGCCTTGGGCTCTTTCGGGCCGCAGGCGGCGAGGGTCATGGCGGCAAGGCCGAGAACGAGAATAGCGCGGCGGGCGACCATGAACAGCTCCATAAGACGATCTGACAGGTAGGCTTTTGCCCGGTCAGCCGGGTCTGAGGAAATCAGATTTCCTGAGGGTCCGTCGAGCGATCCCTTGACCCGACCTCCAAACAGGCCGCTTGAGTGGGGATGGCCAAAGAAACCGTCCACATCGTCCAAGCCTACATCGCCGGGCGCGGCAAGGGCCTGAAGGCCGAGCAGCAGATCGGTTGCAAGACGGCGGAAGAGGCGCGCCGCAAGGCCGAACGTCTGGCCCCGCTGCGCGAGGGCGTCGTCGCCTTCTCGGCCAGCGCCGATGTCGAACTGGGCGACTACGACGACAACCCCGACATCCTGTTCAAGGCCGGCCGCCTGCCGCACCCGTTCGACCAGGCCTAGTCCTCGTCGTTGGCCGCTTCCGGCACGTCCGGCTCGCCGTGGATGACCCAATTGGCGATGAAGTCCGGGGTCTCGCCGGCCAGCGTCGTCACGCCGGCTTCTGCCGCCTGGATGGCCGAGGTCTGGGGCGGCAGGGTGTAGGTGTCGCCGTCGTGCTCGCCCAGCAGGTCCAGCACGATGCCTTCGTCCTCGGTGGCGTCGATGACCACGCCGAAGAACTGCTGGCGCTCCTGCACCTCGCCCTCGTCGTCAAGGAAGGTCAGGTTCATCAGCAGGGTCTTGCCCAGCAGGGTCTTGGCGAAGTCGGCGTCCCAGTGTTGGTCGCCCTGGTCGATATCGTCGGTCATCGTCAGCTCTATTTGTGGGAGACGCGGCGCACCACCACGTCGCCGATCATCTGCAGCACCTGGACCAGGATCAACATCAGCACCACGGTGACGATCATCACGTCGGTCTGGAAGCGCTGGTAGCCGAATCGGATGGCCAGATCGCCCAGGCCGCCCGCGCCGACCACGCCGGCCATGGCAGTGTAGGAGACCAGCGCCACGGCCGTGACCGTCGCCGCCGCCACAAGGCCCGGCAGCGCCTCGGGCAGCAGCGCGCCCAGCACCACCTGCCGCCGCTTGGCGCCCATGGCGAAGCTGGCCTCGATCACGCCCTTGTCGACTTCGCGCAGAGCGGTCTCGACCAGGCGTGCGAAGAATGGCGCAGCGCCGACGACCAGCGGCGGGATAGCCCCGGCCACGCCCAGCGAGGTGCCAACCAGGGCCACGGTCAGCGGGATCATCACGATCAGCAGGATCACGAACGGCACCGAGCGCAGCACGTTGACCAGCAGGGACAGCAGGCCGTTGGCGATGCGGTTCTCCAGCATCTGGCCCTTGCCGGTCAGGAACAGGATCACGCCCAGCGGCAGCCCCAGCGCGATGGTCAGCACCAGCGAGCCGCCCAGCATGGACAGAGTGTCGACGGTAGCCTGGCCAATCTCCGACCAGTCGATGTTCGAGACGCTCATCGGGCGGTCTCCCCCGAGAGTTCATCGACGCGGACGCCGGAGGCCTGGAACTGGGCGATGGCGGCGGCGACGTCGCCGCCGGTCAAGGCCAGGGTCAGCTGGCCGTAGGGCGTCTCGCGCAGGCGATGGATGCG
>JAEXJH010000059.1 GCA_023445955.1 Pseudomonadota bacterium | reverse complement strand
GCACATGGACGGCAAGGCCATGGACGTCTTCCTGGAAGACGTCGACCTGCGCTATGTCCGCCAGGCGGCCCTGGACCTGGGGCGCGGCGGCGTCGGTTACTATCCCACCAGCAATTTCGTGCATGTGGACGTTGGTCCGGTGCGCAAATGGTCGGGCACCTAAGGCCAAGTTTCCCCTGTCAGCCGAAATGGGTAACCAAGCTCTAGTTCAGGCGTTTAGAGCATGGTAGCCGGCTGTATCGGCGTAGGGGATCCAGTCTGATGAGCGAGCGTCGCAGCAATCCGTTCGGTTGGGTGATCCTCGGCTTTATCATCGGCGTGCTGGCCACGTTCGGCACGATCCTGTTCCTGACTTCCAGCGGCGGCGGCTACGAGGACGGTCCGTCCGAGACCCGCACCGCCGCCGATGACGCCGCCTCTGCCGCGATGGCCGCCAAGTCGACCTCGTCCCAATCCGCGCCGCACAAGGTCGAGACCTCGGCCCCGGCCGCCGATCCCACTGCAGGCGCGCCGCCGGCGCAGCGCCAGACCGGCCCCGCGCCGGAGCTTGACCCGCAGGTCGCCGACGATGCGGCGGCGGCGGGCATGACTTCGCGCACGCGCTAACACCCATCCCTCTCCCGCAAGGGGAGAGGGGCCGCGCTGCGACATTCCGTCCACACGTCATCCACACCCTGCTGCCACCAAGCTGGCGGCAGGTCCGGCGCAAACTCCTTGAGTGATCAAGGAGATGCGTATTGTCGATCAAGGGTAGCTGCTTGTGCGGCGGGGTCCGCTTCGAGCTGTTCGAGCCGCCGCTGCTGATGGGAACCTGCCACTGCTCGCGGTGCCGCAAGGCCGGTTCGGGCGTCTATGCGTACGTGCGGGCCGAGGCCTTTCACTGGCTGGCGGGGCGCGAGCTCCTGACCCACTACCGGCCCAAGCCGCCGTTCCGCCTGACGCGCAGCTTCTGCAAGCGCTGCGGCACGTCGCTAGGCGACCCTGAGAGCGGCCGGATTCTGGCCATCGCCGCCAACTGCCTGGACGATGATCCCGGCGTGCGCATCAGCTTCGAGGAGTACGTCCCGGACAAGCCGCCCTGGACCAAATGAAAAAGGCGGCCGCTGCTGCGACCGCCTTTCCCGAACTCAGGTCCGAAGTAGACCTTAGTCCTTCGGCATCGGCATGGCCGGCAGGGCGCCCGCCTTGCCCTTCATGGCCTGGTGCTGCGGCGGGGGCAGCGGGATCAGGCCGCGGCCTTGCAGGTAGCCGCCGCGACCCGTGGCGGAATCCGACACGAACTCGCTGACGAACTCCTTCAGGCCCGGCGTCACGCCGACCTGCGACTTCTTCACGTAGATGTAGAGCGAGCGCGACAGCGGATACTGGCCGCTGGCGATCGTCTGCGGGCTCGGCTTCACGCCGTTGACCGCCGCGCCCTTGATGCGCGAGGCGTTCTCTTCCAGGAACGAGAAGCCGAACACGCCCAGGGCGTTCGGGGTCTTCTCGATGGTGCCGACGATGGCGTTGTCGTTCTCGCCCGCGTCGACCCAGCCGCCGTCGGTGCGCATCGGCGAGACGGTGGCCTTGAACTTCTTCTCGTCGCTGGTCTTCAGCTTGGCCAGGAACGGGATCTTGGCCGCGCCGCCTTCCATGGCCAGCTCGACGAAGGCGTCACGGGTGCCCGAGGTCGGCGGCGGGCCGTACACCAGGATGCGGTTGGCGGGCAGGGCGCCGTTGACGTCCTTCCAGGTCTTGTAGGGGTTCTTGACGTTCGCATTGCCGCGGACGCTCTGGTCGGCCAGGCCCATATAGAGCTGCTCGAGCTTGAAGTTGTAGTCCGGCGCCTTCTTGTCGGCGGCCACGACGATGCCGTCGAAGCCGATCTTGATTTCGACGATGTCGCGCACGCCGGCCTTCTGGCAGGCCTGGAACTCGGACTTCTTCATCGGACGCGAGGCGTTGGCGATGTCTGGGAACTTCTCGCCGGCGCCGCCGCAGAACATCTTGATGCCGCCGCCGGTGCCTAGGCTCTCCACCTTCGGCGACTTCTTGCCGGTCTTCTTCGAGAAGTTTTCGGCGACGCGGGTCGAGAACGGGAACACGGTCGAGGAGCCAGCGGCCCAGACGTAATCGCGCGCGGCGTGCGCCTGGTCGGCGACGGCGAGCAGGGCGATCGTCGCGACTGCGCCAAGAAGCTTGTTCATCTCGTCAAATCCTGTGTGGTCCGAAGACGCTGGAGAACGTGCCGGAGCAATGCAAGGGCTTTTGTCACTGTTCCAAGACGGTTTTAAGACGATCTGTCTGTAGTCGGATGATGTGCCGGCGCTCAGGCGACCTCGAGGGCTTTTTCGATCGGCCGAGCCAGCACCACGCCCTTGGGACCATCGACGATCGGGCGGTTGACCAGGATCGGATGCTCGATCATCGCCGCCAGAAGCGCCTCGTCGGAGACGTCCGCTTTCAGCAGGCCCAGCTCTTCGGCCGGCGTGCCGCGCTCGCGCAACAGGCCCCTCAGATTGGTGTCCGAGCGCTTGACCAGATCCAGCAGCTGCTCACGCGTCCAGCCGGTCTTCAGATACTCCACCACCGTCGGCGCATGGCCGGCCTCGCGCAGCAGGGCGATGGTCTTCACCGAGGTGCTGCATTTGGGGTTGTGATAGACGGTGACGGCCATGGGAGCGCTCCTCGAACAGGCGGCCGATCTATGAGCTTAAGGCGCGGGCGTCCAGCCGCCGCCCAAGGCGCGGGCCAGGTCGATGGCGGCTACGGCGCGCGCTTCGCGAACCTGGATCACCGCCTGGTCGGCGGCCAGCAGGCCGCGCTCGGCGTCGATCTGCTCCAGGTACGAGGCGTAGCCGGCGCGATAGCGGTCCTTGGCGCGCCGCGCGGCCTCGGCGATGGCGGCGCGCTGGACGGTGATCTCGACCTCCTGACGCTGCTGGGCGTCGACGGCGCGCAGGGCGGTTTCGGTCTCGGCGAAGGCGTTCAGCACCACGCCGCGATAGGCGGCCGCCGCCTGGGCCTTGCGGGCTTCGGAGGCCTGGACCTGGGCTTTCAGCCGGCCGCCGTTGAAGATCGGCTGGGCCAGGGCCGCGCCGACGTTCCACAGCGTGACCGGATCGGGCAGGGCGTCGGTGAACACCCGATCGGCCGAGACCGACAGGCGCAGCTGCGGCAGCAGCTGGGCGCGCGAGGCGGCCAGGCTGGCGTCGGCGGCGATTAGGCTGTCCTGGGCCTGGGCGATGTCGGGGCGGCGGGCCAGCAGGCTGGACGGGGCCTCGACCGGGATTGGGGTCTTCAGCAGGGCCGCGAGGTCGCCGCCGCGCGCGATCGGGCCGGGCGGATCGCCGGTCAGGGCGCTGACCGAGGCTTCCAGGCGGGCGATGGCCAGCTCCAGGGCCGGGACTTGGCGGCGCACGCCGGCCAGTTCGGCCTGGGCCTGGTCGCGCTCGAGCTTCGTGGAGTAGCCGGCGCCCTCGCGGCGCTCAATCACGTGCAGCCCCGCCTCGCGGGCGGCGATGGTCTGCCTGGCGACGGCCAGCTGGGCGTCCAGCGACAGCAGGCCGACATAGCTGCGCGCCACGGTGGCGGCGATCGCCAGGCGGACGCTGTCGCGGGCCGCGGCGCTGGCCTGCAGGCTGGG
>JAEXJH010000058.1 GCA_023445955.1 Pseudomonadota bacterium | reverse complement strand
GCGCCGGTCCGGCGAGCCCTTCATCGGCCGCGAGGTGCCGGTGATGCTGGTCCGCGAGCCCGGCGCGGTCGCCGAGGAGCGCTTCCTCGACTTCATCTACCAGCCGATTATCGAGGCCGACGGCTCGGTGTCGGGCGTCTTCGTCGAGGGCGCGGACATGACCGACCGGGTCCTGGCCAACCAGCGCCAGCGCCTGCTGCTGGACGAGCTGAACCACCGCGTGAAGAACACCCTGGCCACCGTCCAGGCCATCGCCCAGCAGACCCTGCGCGGGACGGGCGACTCCCAGACCTTCGCCGCGGCCTTCGAGGCGCGGCTGCTGGCGTTGTCCCAGACCCACAACGCCCTGACCGACAGCCAGTGGGCCGGGGCGGGCCTGCGCCAGATCCTCACCCAGGAGCTGGGCCCCTACGGCCCCGAACGGATCGGCATGGACGGGCCGGACGTCCACCTGCCGGCGCGCGTGGCCCTGTCGCTGGGCATGGTGTTCCACGAGCTGGCCACCAACGCCGCCAAGTACGGGGCGCTGTCGAACGCCGGGCGGCTGGTGCTGACCTGGTCGGTGACCGAGGACGAGCGCCTGGTCTTCCAATGGCGCGAGACCGGCGGCCCACCGGCCAGGCGTCCCGAGCGGCGCGGCTTCGGCTCGCGCCTGATCGAGCGCAGCATCACCGGCGAGCTGCGCGGGACGATCGAGGCCGACTACGGTCAGCAGGGCCTGGTCGTCCGGTTCGACGTGCCGCTGGCGCGCGACTTCGACTAGCGGAACACCGTCAGGGCCAAGTGCTGCAGCAGCATGATGGTCTTGGCGTCGCGGATGCGGCCGTCGGCGACCATGGCCAGGGCTTCGTCGATCGACGGTTCCAGCACCTCGATGTCCTCGCCCTCGTCGGGATGGCCGCCGCCCTCGCCGATCCGCATGGCCGCGTCGTACTCGGCGACGAAGAAGTGCAGGATCTCGGTCACCGAGCCCGGGCTCATGAAGGCCTCGAACACCTTGCGGACCGCGCCCAGGCGATAGCCCAGCTCTTCCTCGACCTCGGCGCGGATGCGGACCTCCGGCTCGGCGTCGTCCAGCAGGCCGGCGGCCGCCTCGATCAGCAGATCGTCATAGCCGTTGACGAAGGCCGGCCAGCGGAACTGCTTGACCAGCAGCACCGTCCGGTTTTGCAGATTGTAGGGCAGCAGCACCGCCCCGTTGCCGCGGTCGTAGTGCTCGCGATGCTGGGTCTGCCAGGTCCCGTCGCGGCGCTTCCAGTCGAAGGCCGTCGTCTTCAGGACGTACCAGTTGTCGGAAAGCAGCTTGGTTTCCTGGACGCGGACCCGATCTTTCACCGACATCTGACTCTCCTTTAGTCCCGAACCCGCGCCACATAGTCGGCCGACCGCATTTCCTGCAGGCGCGAGACCGTGCGCTCGAACTCGAACGCGCCGTCGCCCTCGGGATACAGCGCCTCCGGCTCGGCGTCGGCCAGGGCCACCAGCTTGGCGTCGGCCTCGTAGAGCGCGTCGATCAGGGTGTTGAACCGCTTGGCCGCGTCACGCCGCTCCGGCGTCAGCTTGGGAATATCTTCCAGGAAGATGGTGTGGAAGCGCTCGGCGATAGCCAGATAGTCCTGCGGTCCCAGCGCCTGCTGGCACAGGCTGGCGAAGGACGAGCGCAACATCCCGCCGGCGGCGCGCGGCAGGCGCATCTTGCGGCCCAGCACCTCCAGCGTCGCGCCGGTCTCGGCCGCGCCGTCCAGCATGTCGGCCCACAGGCGTTCGAACTCGGCCTGATTGGCCTTGTCGTTAGGGGCCAGCCAGGTGCGGGCCGCGCGCAGGCGGTCCAGGCGGAAGTCGACCGGGCCCCGAATGGCGACGACGTCCATCGCGTCCTTCAGCATGGCGATGAAGGGCGTGAAGAGCTGGCGATTGAGCCCGTCCTTGTAGAGGTCGTCCGGCGGGCGGTTCGAAGTGGCCACCAGGGTGTCGCCGCGCGCGAACAGCGCCTCGAACAGCCGACCCAGGATCATGGCGTCGGCGATGTCGGTGACCTGCAGCTCGTCGAAGCACAGCAGGCGCGCGCTCGTGGCGATCAGCTCGGCGGTCGGGACGATCGGGTCGTCGCCCTTGTGCTGACCGAAACGCGCCTTGCGGGCCGCCGCATCGCCCTTGCGCCAGGCGTCGATATCCGCGTGGACCTCGGCCATGAAGGCGTGGAAGTGGATGCGGCGCTTCTTGCTCACCGGCGCGCTGTCGAAGAATAGGTCCATCAGCATGGACTTGCCGCGCCCGACCGGCCCCCACAGATAGACCCCGCGCTGGCTCTTGGGCTTGCGGCCGAACAGCGAGAAGCCGGGCTCGCCGGCGTTGTCGAGGTCGGCCTCCAGCCGCGACAGGGCGTCCACAGCGGCGGCCTGGGCCACATCGGGCCGGATCTCGCCTTGGGCCAGGCGCTCGCGATAGGCGGTGCGTAGGGATGTCGGCATCGCCAGTGCGGTTAGCGCGCGAGACGCGTCAAGGGAAGCCCGCCCATGCGTCACCTCTCGGCTGACAGGCCCGTCGACGCGGCCTAAGCTCCCGTCATGGTTCATGTTCCGGCCGTCGGGGTGGTCGGGGCGCGCAAGACGCCCGAGCCCCACATCATCGACACCCTGATCGCCGAGCGCGCGCCGCGCCTGACGGGGTCGCCGCTCTGGCCGCTGGTGCGGCTGGTGGTCTACCGCATCCTCGACTACCGCAAGGCCCGGCGGATGGCGCAGACGATCTGCCAGCTGGGCGGTCGCGCAGCGCTGGACCATGTCTCCGACCTTCTGGCGCTGAAGGTCGAGGTGGCGGGACTTGAGAACCTGCCCGCGAGCGGCCGCTGCGTTCTCGTTTCCAACCACCCGACCGGCATCGGCGACGGCGTCGCCGTGTACGATGCGATCAAGGCCCGGCGGCCGGACGTCGTGTTCTACGCCAACGCCGACGCCCATCGTGTCTGCGGGCGCTTCGACGAGGTGCTGATTCCGGTCGAGTGGGTCGAGGAAAAGCGTAGCCGCGAGCGGATGCGCGTGACGCTGACCATGACCCGCGAGGCGATGGAGGCCGAGCGCGCCCTGATGATCTTCCCGGCCGGTCGCCTGGCCATGGAGGATGAAACCGGCGTCCTGACCGACCCGCCCTGGATGACCTCAGCCGTCTCGCTCGCCCGCAAGTACGCCGCGCCGATCGTGCCGATCCACCTGACCGGCCCGCGCTCGCACCTGTTCCACTTCTTCGACAAGCGCTGGAAGGAGATGCGCGACATCACCCTCTTCCACGAGCTGCTGAACAAGAAGGGCCGGCCGTTCTCGCTGCTCATCGGGGCGCCGATCGATCCCGAGGCCTTGCCCGGCGACGCGGGAGAGGCGACGGAGGCGCTGAAGCGCTATGTGGAGCGCGTTCTGCCAATCGATCCGACGAGCCGCCCAACGTGACCACCGTTTTCCTCGCCGACGAGGCCGCGACCCAGGACCTGGGCCGCAAGCTGGCGATCGCCCTGCGTCCCGGCGACGCCCTGTGCCTGACCGGTCCGCTCGGCGCGGGCAAGTCGACCCTGGCCCGCGCCCTGATCCGCGCCCTGACCACGCCGGACGAAGAGGTGCCCAGCCCGACCTTCACCCTGGTGCAGTTCTACGAGACGGCGACATTCCCCCTCGCCCACTTCGACCTCTATCGCCTGTCGGACCCCGACGAGGCCTATGAGATTGGCCTGGACGAGGCGATGGAAGACGGCGTGGCGCTCATTGAGTGGCCCCAGCGGCTCGAAGGGCGTTTGCCCCCGACTCGGCTCGATATAGACATCGCCCTGGATGGCGACGCGCGGCGCGCCGTCATCGTGGCGCATGGCGGTTTCGAAGGACGTGATCTTGAGTTCTGAGCGCGAGACGGCCAAGGCCGCGTTCCTGGAGGCCCACGGCTTCGGCGACGTCCGCCGCGAAAGCCTGGGCGGCGACGCCTCGACGCGGTCGTATGAGCGACTGCATCGCGGCGCCGACAGCTTCATCTTCATGGACCAGCCGCCGTCGGTGGAGACCGCGCCCTGCCCGCCGGACGCCTCGCCCGCCGAACGCGCCGCGCTCGGCTATAACGCCCTGGCCCGGCTGGCCGCCGGCCGCGTGGACGCCTTCGTCGCCTGCGCCGGCTGGCTGAACGCCCAAGGCCTGTCGGCCCCGAAGGTGCTGGCCGCCGATCCCGCCATCGGCCTCGCCGTGCTGGAAGACCTGGGCGATGATCTCTACGCCCGTCTGATCGAGGACGGGACCGACGAGGCGCCGCTGTACGACGCCGCCATCGACGGGCTGCTGGCTCTCCACGCCGCGCCGACGCCGAGCGTCCTGGATTTCGACGGCTCGACCTGGCCGCTGCTGACCTATGACGACCTGGCGTTGAAGACCGCCCACGACATCTTCGTCGAATGGCAACCGAAGTTCCGCGACCTGACCTTCGACACCGCCGCCCTCGCCGAATGGGAGGCGATCTGGGCTCCGATCCGCAGCAAGGGCGAGGCCGGTGCGACCGTCTTCTGCCACCGTGACTATCACGCCGAAAACCTGATCTGGCTCCCGCAGCGCGACGGCGCGGCCCGGGTGGGGATGCTGGACTTCCAGGACGCCGTCCTGGCCCATCCGGCCTGGGACCTGTCGATGCTGCTGCACGACGCCCGCAGAACCGTCTCGCCCGAACGCGAAGCCGCCAGCCTCGACCGCTACCTGGCCGCCCGGCCAGACCTCGATCGCACCGCCTTCATGGCCGACTACCATGCGCTGGGCGCGCTCAACATCATCCGGATCCTGGGCATCTTTGCCCGCCTGGTGACCCGCGACGGCAAGCCCCGCTACGCCGACTTCATCCCGCGCCTGTGGGTCTATCTGGACGTCTGCTTCGCCGATCCGGCTCTGGCCGACCTGAAGGCCTGGTTCGACCAGTACGTGCCTGTGGAGACTCGTCGATGAGCGCGCCGAAGATCGCGATGGTGCTGGCCGCCGGCCTTGGCACCCGCATGCGCCCGCTGACCAACGACCGCCCCAAGGCCCTGGTCGAGGTGCAGGGCAAGGCGCTGATCGACCACATGCTGGACCGCCTGGCCGCCGCCGGGGTCGAGACCGCCGTGGTCAATGTCCACGCCTTTGCCGACCGATTGGAAGAGCATCTGAAGATGCGCCAAGGCGCTCCGATGATCGTCATCTCCGACGAACGTCCGGAGGCCCTGGAGACCGGCGGCGGGCTCAAGCACGCCCTGCCGCTGCTGGGCGAGGGTCCAGTCTGGGTCGCCAACATCGACTCAGTCTGGATCGAGACCGGCGTACCGGCGATCGAGGCGATGGCCGCCGCCTGGGATCCGACGCGGATGGACGTCCTGCTGATGCTGGCCCCGACCGCGACCTCGCTGGGCTTCCACGATAGCGGCGATGTCTTCCTGGAAGACGACGGGGCGATCCGCTTCAAGGTCGCCGGCGAGACCGGGCCGCTGGTCTATGTCGGCGTCCACATCTGCGATCCGGCCATCGTCAAGGACGGTCCCGAGGGTCCGTTCTCTCTGACCCCGCTGTGGCGCGCGTTGGCCGCCAACCGGCGCGTCCATGGCGTCACCCCGGACGGGCTCTGGATGCACGTCGGCGATCCCGACGCCAAGCTGGCGGCCGAAGCGAAACTCTCGGAAGGATGACCGGACCGGCCCCCTTCTTCGAAAGAGCGGGGCCGCGCTGGTTCTCGATCCCCGCCCACCGCCCGTTCGTCGACGACCTGGCGCGCGGCCTGCTGAACACCCTGGAGCCGCTGGGTCCCGAGGCCCTGCCGCGCGCCACCGTCCTGACCCCGACCCGCCGCGGCGCCCGCGCCCTGGCCGACGCCTTCCTGGCGGTCGGCGGCGGGAGGGCTCTGCTGCTGCCGCAGATCCGGCCGCTGGGCGATCTGGACGAGGGCGAGCCGCCGTTCGAACCCGGCGACCTGGCGCTCGACTTCCCGCCCGCCATTTCCTCACGCCGCCGCCGGTTCGAGCTGGCGCGGCTGGTGGTCGATCACGGCGACAAGCTGTCGTTCAAGCCCGGCCCGGTGCAGGCGCTGGAACTGGCCAAGGCCCTGTCCGACTTCCTCGACAGTTGCCAGATCGAGGAGGTCCCGTTCGCCGACAAGCTGGACGGCCTGGCCGAGGGCGATCTCGCCCAGCACTGGCAGGTCTCGGCCCGCTTCCTGAAGGGCGTCCTGACCGCCTGGCCGAAACGCCTGGACGCCCTGGGCCTGATCGACGTTTCCGAGCGCCGGGTGAAACTGCTGCGCGCCCTCGAAAAGCAGTGGAGCGAAAACCCACCGACCGAGGTGCTGGTCGCCGCCGGCTCGACCGGCACCGCGCCGGCCACCGCCGACCTGCAGCGGGTCGTGG
>JAEXJH010000057.1 GCA_023445955.1 Pseudomonadota bacterium | reverse complement strand
CGGCAACGCCGTCTCGCTTGAGGACCAGATGCTCAAGATGACCGACGCGCGCATGAACTACGACGCGGCGATCAGCTTCTACCAGAAGTCCATGAACATGCTGCGCCAGGCGGCGCGGAAGCCCGGCGGCTAAAGGACCTAGGCGATGCCCGAGATCAAATCCAATTCGCTGGCGACCATGGCCGTGGCCTCCTCGGCCCTTCGCGCCCAGCAGGGCCGCATGCGGGTCATCGCGGAAAACCTGGCCAACGCCAACTCGACCGCGCGCACCGCCGGCGGGGATCCCTACCGCCGCCAGGTGCCGGTGTTCCAGCCGACCAAGGTGCAGGGCGCCGAGGGCGTGCAGATGCTGCGCGTCGATCCGGACAAGACCGACTTCAAGACCGAGTACGAACCCGGCAACCCGGCCGCCGACGCCAAGGGCTACGTCAAGATGCCCAACGTCAACACGCTGGTCGAGGCGCTGGACATGAAGGAGGCGCAGCGCGCCTACGAGGCCAACCTCAACGTGATCGAGACCGCGCGGTCGATGGAATCGCGCACCCTCGACATCCTGAAGAAGTAGGGGGCTAGGTCATGATCACCGCTCTGGCCGCCGCCAAGGCCTATGCTTCGCAAGGCGCGATGGGCGTCGGTTCCATCGGCGGGATCGGCGGCTCCGAGAAGAAGGGCATGGACTTCGGCGACATGCTGAAGTCGGCCATGGAAGGCGCGACCAAGACCTCCAAGGTCGCCGAGCACAAGATCGCCGACCAGGTGGCCGGCAAGGCCGAACTGGTCGACGTCGTCACCGCCATCAGCTCGGCGGAAGCCAGCCTGGAGACGGTGATGGCCGTGCGCGACCAGGTGATCTCGGCGTACCAGGAAATCATGCGGATGCCGATCTAGTCGGCTCTTCGCTTCCCTCCATTCCAGAACAAAAAATGGGCCGCGTCCGGGGGAGGACGCGGCCCAGTTTGCTTCAGGGGAGGAAGAAAACGCTACGCTTACTGAACAAACTCAGATGTGCAGGAACGCCTTGGCGACCGTGAACAGGCCGCCCCAGACGATGGCGTTCAGCACCGAGGCCAGCAGGACCGCGAACCCCAGAGGCCACTGACGAACAGGGCGGCGGACGGGACGCGGATCGAACGGACGGGCTTGCGACGCAACGGTCATGAGACGCTCCTTAACCATGACCCCATGGTCGAGATTGACTCGGCCCTTGCGAACCTGACGACCTGTCGCGCGCCGCCTTGTCGCACCTCTTCGTTGTGTGAACGCTTGGGAGGGGCGATGGTTGATTCTCGCCGCCTGGAGTCCGCATGACCGCTATCGTCCTCGACCAGGTCAGCAAGACGTATGGCGGCCAGACGGTGCTGGCGCCGACCTCGCTGACCATCGCCCAAGGCCGGTTCGTCGCCCTGGTCGGCGGTTCGGGCGCGGGCAAGACCACGCTGCTGAAGCTGATGAACGGCCTGTCGACGCCGAGCACCGGCCGAGTGCTGCTTGACGGCGCGGACATCGCCGGGCGGCCGGGGCCGGAGCTGCGGCGGGGCATCGGCTACGTCTTCCAGGAAATCGGCCTCTTTCCGCACATGACCGTGGGCCAGAACATCGGCGTGACGCCGGATCTGCTGGGCTGGCCGGCGGAGAAGATCGCAGCGCGCATCGACGACCTGCTCGACCTCGTGGCCCTGCCGCGTGACGTCGCTGGCCGTGCGCCGTCGCAGCTGTCGGGCGGCCAGCGCCAGCGGGTGGGCGTGGCGCGGGCGTTGGCGGCGCGGCCGTCGATCCTGCTGATGGACGAGCCGTTCGGGGCGCTGGACCCCGTGACCCGCGCGGCGCTGGCTGACGACGTCCGGGCGCTGCACGAGCGCCTCTCGCTGACCACCGTGATGGTCACCCACGACGTCGGCGAGGCCCTGCTGCTGGCCGACGAGGTGGTGGTGATGGCCGGGGGCAAGGTGCTGGCCCAGGCCCCGCCTCGGGAGCTGCTGGCGGGCCATCCCGACCCTGTCGTCGCCGACCTGATCGCCGCGCCCAGGAAGCAGGCCGAACGTCTCGCGGAGCTGGCCCGTGGCTGATCGCCTTTCCGCCGCCCTGGCGGTCTTGCCCGAGCGCTTGGGCTGGCACGTCACCCTCTCGGCCTCCGCGCTCGCGCTGGGCCTGGCCGTCGCCCTACCGCTGGGCATCGCCGCCGCCCGCAGTCCGCGCCTGAAGTGGATCGCGCTGGGCGCCGCGGGTCTCGTTCAGACCATTCCGAGCCTGGCGCTGCTGGCTCTGTTCTATCCGGTGCTGCTGCTGCTCTCTGGGCTGGCCGTGAAGGTGCTGGGCCACGGGTTTCCGGCCCTGGGCTTCCTGCCGTCGCTGCTGGCGCTGACCCTCTACTCGATGCTGCCGATCCTGCGGAACGCGGCGGCGGGCGTCTCCGGGATCGACCCGGCCGTGGTCGAGGCCGCGCGGGGCGTGGGCATGACCGACCGCCAGCGGCTGTGGCGCGTCGAGCTGCCCCTGGCCGCGCCGGTGATCATGGCCGGCGTGCGCACCGCCGCCGTCTGGACGATCGGGGCGGCGACGCTGTCGACCCCCGTCGGCCAGACCTCGCTGGGCGACTACATCTTCTCGGGCCTGCAGACCGAGGACTGGGTGGCGGTGCTGGTCGGCTGCGCGGCCTCGGCGGGGCTGGCTTTGGTCGTGGACGGCCTGCTGGGCCTGATCGAGGGCGGCGTGGCGCGGCGGGAGCCCAAGCGGCTGTGGGCTGGCGGCGTGGGCCTCCTGATCGGCCTGCTGGCGGCGCTGACGCCCCTCGCCAGTGCGGCGCTGTCGCACGGCAAGCCGGCTTACGTCATCGGAGCCAAGAACTTCTCCGAGCAGTACATCCTGGCCGAGCTGATGGCCGGCCGCCTCGAGCGCGAAGGCGCGAGCGTGCAGCGGCGCGTGAACCTGGGCTCGGTGATCGCCTACCGGGCCTTGGCCAGCGGCGAGATCGACGCCTATGTCGACTATTCCGGCACCTTGTGGGCCAATATCCTGAACCGCACGGACAATCCTGGCCGCCAGGCGGTGCTCGACACCCTGCGCAAGGACCTGAAGGCTCGCGACGGCGTCGTGCTGCTGGCGCCCTTGGGCTTCGAGAACGCCTACGCCCTGGCCATGCGCCGCGACCGCGCCGAGGCGCTGGGCGTGAAGACCCTGGCCGACCTGGCGGCCAAGGCGCCGCAGTTGACCATGGGCGGCGACCTGGAGTTCTTCTCGCGGCCGGAGTGGGCGGCGGTGGTGAAAGCCTACGGCCTGGAGTTCAAATCCAAGCGCCAGTTCCAGCCGACCTTCATGTACCGCGCCTTGGCGAGCCGCGAAGCCGACGTGATCTCGGCCTTCTCGAGCGATGGCCGGATCGCGGCGGATGATCTGGTGCTGCTGGGCGATCCCAAGGGCGCGCTGCCGCCTTACGACGCGGTGATCCTGGTCTCGCCGAAGCGGGCGGGAGACAAGCGGCTGCTGGACGCCCTGACGCCGCTAGGCGGCAGCATCGACGTCAAGGCGATGCAGGCGGCCAACTACGCGGTGGACCGCGACACCGGCAAGAAGAGCCCCGCCGAGGCGGCGGGGCTGCTGGCCCGCTAGAGGATCCCCGGCAGGTCCAGGCCCTTCTCGCGCGCGCAGTCGATGGCGATGTCATAGCCCGCATCCGCGTGGCGCATGACGCCGCTAGCCGGGTCGTTCCAGAGCACCCGCGCGATGCGCTTGGCGGCCGCTTCGGTGCCGTCACACACGATCACCATCCCCGCATGCTGCGAGAAGCCCATGCCGACCCCGCCGCCGTGGTGCAGCGACACCCAGGTGGCGCCTGAGGCGGTGTTGAGCAGGGCGTTCAGCAGCGGCCAATCTGACACCGCATCCGAGCCGTCATGCATGGCCTCGGTCTCGCGATTGGGCGAGGCGACCGAGCCCGAGTCGAGGTGGTCGCGGCCGATGACGACCGGGGCCTTCAGTTCGCCGCTGGCGACCATCTCGTTGAAGGCCAGACCCAGGCGATGGCGATCGCCGAGCCCCACCCAGCAGATGCGCGCCGGCAGGCCCTGGAACTTGATCTTCTGTCCCGCCATGTCGAGCCAGTTGTGCAGGTGTGGATTGTCCGGGATCAGTTCCTTGACCTTGGCGTCGGTCTTGGCGATGTCTTCGGGATCGCCCGACAGCGCCGCCCAGCGGAACGGCCCGATGCCCCGGCAGAACAGCGGGCGGATATAGGCCGGCACGAAGCCCGGGAAATCGAAGGCGTTCGCGACGCCTTCCTCCAGCGCCATCTGGCGGATGTTGTTGCCGTAGTCGACGGTCGGGACGCCGGCGGCCTGGAAGTCCAGCATGGCCTGGACGTGGACGGCCATCGAGGCGCGGGCGGCGCGGTTGACGCTGTCCGGGTCGCGTTCCTTGGCGTCGGCCCACTGGTCCAGCGTCCAGCCGGCCGGCAGGTAGCCGTTGTCCGGGTCGTGGGCGCTGGTCTGGTCGGTCAGCAGGTCCGGGCGGACGCCGCGCTTATAGAGTTCCGGCACCAGCTCGGCGGCGTTGCCCAGCAGGCCGACCGAGATCGGCGTCTTGGCCGCGTTGGCCTCATCGATCCAGCCCAGGGCCTCGTCGACGCTGTCGGTCGACTTGTCGAGATAGCCGGTGCGCAGGCGCATCTCGATCCGCGAGGGTTGGCACTCGATGGCTAGGCACGAGGCCCCGGCCATCACCGCCGCCAGCGGCTGGGCCCCACCCATGCCGCCGAGGCCCGCCGTCAGCAGCCACTTGCCCGACAGGTCGCCGGCATAGTGCTGGCGGCCCATCTCGACGAAGGTCTCGTAGGTGCCCTGCACGATGCCCTGGGCGCCGATATAGATCCACGAGCCGGCGGTCATCTGGCCGTACATGGCCAGGCCCTTCTTATCGAGCTCGTTGAAGTGCTCCCAGTTGGCCCAGCGGGGGACCAGGTTGGAGTTGGCGATCAGCACGCGCGGGGCGTCGGCATGGGTGCGGAAGACGCCGACGGGCTTGCCGGACTGCACCAGCAGGGTCTGGTCGTCCTCCAGACGACGCAGGGTCTCGACGATCTTGTCGAAGCTCTCCCAGTCGCTGGCCGCGCGGCCGATGCCGCCATAGACGACCAGCTCCTCGGGACGCTCGGCGACGTCGGGGTGCAGGTTGTTCATCAGCATCCGCAGCGGGGCTTCGGTCAGCCAGGACTTGGCGGAAAGCTCGGTCCCGGTGGCGGGGCGGATGACGCGGGTGTTGTCGCGGCGGGTCATGCGGTTCTCGCGAACTGGAGGCAGGCGGAAAGGACGTCTTCGAGCACCAGGCGTAGAGGCTCGGCGCGATCGGCATGGAAGGGCGTAGGCCAGGTGTCTTCGGTGGGCGGCTCGGCCGGGTCATCCATGTAGCCCCGGCAGGCCAGCTCCATCTGGATCGCGTGGACGCCGGTGGACGGCTGGCCGTAGTGGCGCGTGGTCCAGCCGCCCTTGAAGCGGCCATTGGTGACGCGGCTGCGGCCCGAGGCGTCGCAGGCGGCCTCGACGGCGGTGGTCAGGGCGTCGGCGCAGCTGGCGCCGCTGTTGGTCCCGAGATTGAACTGCGGCAGCTCGCCGTCGAACAGGCGCGGGACCAGCGAGCGGATCGAGTGGGCTTCGTAGAGCACTACGGTCGGATGCGTCGCGCGCACGCGTTCGATCTCTTCGCGCAGGGCGGCGTGGTAGGGCTCGAAGTAGGTCGTCCGTCGCCGATCGATCTCGGCCGCGTCGGGCCCGCCGTCGCGGTACAGCGGCTCGCCGTCGAAGGTGGTGGTGGGGCAAAGCTCCGTCGTCGCCTGGCCCGGATAGAGCGAGGCGCCCGACGGGTCGCGATTGACGTCGATGACCGTCCGCGAGATCGCCGTCCGCACGATCGTCGCGCCCATGCCCTCGGCGAAGGCGTAGAGGCGATCCACCCACCAGTCGGCGTCCTTGCGGGCCAGCCAGGGGGAGACGAGGCCGGCCTCGATGTCGGCGGGAATGTCCGTGCCAGTGTGCGGCAGACTGACGATCAGCGGGGCGTCGCCGCGCGTGACCTGCAGCCAGCTCACGCGGTGACCCCCGGCAGCTCGCCTACCACTTCGATCACCGCGCCCGAACGGACGAGGGCGTTGGCCGCCTCCATGTCCGGGTGGAAGTGGCGGTCGTCGTCGAGGTGCGGAACCTCGGCGCGGGTCAGCTTGCGCACCGCCTCCAGCGCCGCGCTCGACCGCAGCGGCGCGTGGAAGTCGCAGCCTTGCGCCGCCGCCAGCAGTTCGATGCCCAGAACCGCCGTGGCGTTCTCGACCATGCCCATCAGGCGCCGCGCGCCATGGGCGGCCATCGAGACGTGGTCTTCCTGGTTGGCCGAGGTCGGGATCGAGTCGACGCTGGCCGGATAGGCCTTCTGCTTGTTCTCCGAGACCAGGGCGGCGGCGGTGACCTGCGGGATCATGAAGCCGGAGTTCAAACCCGGCTTGGGCGTCAGGAACGCCGGCAGTCCCGACAGCGCCGGGTCGACCAGCATGGCGATGCGGCGCTCGGCGATCGAGCCGATCTCGCAGACCGCCAGGG
>JAEXJH010000056.1 GCA_023445955.1 Pseudomonadota bacterium | reverse complement strand
GAGCACGGCCGGGACCTTCGCTCATCGGGTGGCCCACAACGCCGCCCTGACCTGGAAGCGCGGCGAGGTTCGCCGGCGGCTGCGCGGGATGTCGATCGAGGCTGAGTTGCTGATCCGCGACGCCGGCGATGATCCGCAAGGCCCGCTGCTGGAGCGGCTGTACACGGCCATCCGCACCCTGGCCCCGGTCGAGCGGTCGCTAGTCCTGCTGTCGCTGGACGGCGTGCCCTACGCCGAGATCGCCCGGCTGCATGGCCTCTCGGAGAGCAATGTCGGGGCGCGGCTGACCCGCCTGCGCCAGCGGCTCTCGACCCAAGTGAAGGAGGACGCCGATGGACTTTGAGCGCCTCGAACAGGCCTGGCGGTCGGAGGCCAACCGCCCGTCCGAAGACCAGCAGGCCCGGCTAATGGAGGAACTGATGACCACCCTGAAGACCCGCCGCAGGACCGAGTTCCTGCTGGCCGCCATCCCGTTCACGGCCATGACCGTGTTCACCGTCATCGCCGGCGGCGCCGTGCTGCGCGGCGGTGAGGACTTCGACGGCTGGCCGGGCATGGCGATGCTGGGCGTCTGCTGGGTCGTGATGATCGCGGTGTTCTGGAACGGCTTCCGGGCCCGGACGCGCGACACCGGCCAGCCGATGCGCGACACCCTGGCCGGCCTCCTGGCCCGCAACCAGGCGGCGCGGCGGAACTACCACGTGTTCTGGATGATGGCTCCGGTGTTCATCCTGCCCATGTGGTTCGCCATCGAGCGCCTGCAGCGCGAGGGGAAGATGGACAGCGCCCAGGGGGTGCAGGCGTTGGCCCTGTGCGGCGGGGCGCTGCTGGCGAGCTTTGGGTGGAACACCCTGCGGTTCTACTGGGTGATGAAGCCCGAGCAGCGGCGGTTGAAGGCGCTGCTCAGCGAGTACGAGTAACCCATCCACCAACCAACCTCGTCATCCCGCGCTTTTTGCGCGGGACCCATGGTTCAGCTTTCACGTGAGAGCGCACTTCCGCTCCGCAGCTGCGGCGGACAAATGGGTCCCGCGCATAAAGCGCGGGATGACGGCTTGAGGGAAAGTTAGAGGCCAACCTCGGCCAGAGCCGCGCGCTGCCGCTCCGCCACCGCCTCTTCCGAGAACCCCTCCAGCGACGCCTCGAACAGCGCCCGCCAGTTGTGGCTGGCCCCCAGGTGCAGGAACGCCGCCCCGAGGCCGATCGCCGCCCGGTCCATGAACACGAACTCGCGGGGGATGGTGATGCCGCCGACCGCCTTCAGGGCCTGGCGCACCCGGAAGGCCTCGCGGCGGCCGTACTCGCCGGGCGGGACGTCGTCGGCCACCGTGCGGACCCGGTCGTCCAGCAGCGGGCCGTAGATGAAGCGGGCCCAGACGTTCAGCGTGTCGACCAGTTCGTCGGTCAGCCCCTGGAAGCCCCAGGTGCGATAGGCCTCGACCTGCTCGGCGCGGTCGTCGTTAGAGAGGGCGCGGTAGAGCCGCACAACGCCCGCCACGAACTTGGGCGGGAACACGCGGATGCAGCCGAAGTCGAGCAGGTTCAGGTGCGCCGCGCCCTCACCGCCGAAGCTGTAATTGCCCAGGTGCGGATCGCCGTGGATGATGCCCAGGTGGGTCATCGGGCTCCACCAGGCCTCGAACAGCAGGGCGGCGATGCGGTCGCGGACCTCTTGCGGGGCGCTCTTGAAGGCCAGCAGGCCCTGGCCGTCCAGCCAGGTCATCGACAGCAGGCGGCCGGTCGACAGCTCCGGAACCGGGCTCGGCGTGCGGATGTCCTCGCGCCCGGCGAAGAAGTTTCCGTATACGGACATCATCCTGGCCTCGCGGCCGTAGTCGAGCTCCTCGCGCAGGCGGTCGCCGATCTCGACGATCATCTCGGACGGGTCGATCGAGCCGTCCATGCGCTTGAAGAGGCCGATCAGGGCGCGCAGCTGGCCCAGGTCGCTTTCGACCGCGCTCTGCATGTCGGGATATTGCAGCTTCACGGCGATGGCCCGCCCGTCGTGGGTCGTGGCGCGATGCACCTGGCCCAGCGAGGCGGCCGCGGCGGCCTCGTGCTCGAAGCTGGCGAAGCGACCCTGCCAGTCCGGTCCCAGCTCGGCCGCCATCCGCCGGCGCACGAACGGCCAGCCCATGGCCGGCGCGTTGGTCTGCAGCTCGGCGAACTCCTTGGCGAATTCGGGCGGCAGGAGGTCGGGCACCGTGGCGAACATCTGGGCCGCCTTCATCAACGGCCCCTTCAGCCCGCCCAGCGCCGCCTTCAGCGCCTTGGCGTTGCGGGCGTCGGCCTCGTCGCCCCCGAACACGCGGTTGGCCCCGTAGGACACAGCCGCGCCCGACAGGCCCGCCCCGACCTTGGCGAAGCGGGACAGTCGACCGCTCAGCCGGTCGCGTTCGGGATCGTTGCGATCGTCAGCCAACCAGGGCCTCGAACTCGTCCACCAGCCGCTCCAGCTGCGCGCAGCCGGCGGCCCAGAAGGCCTTGTCGCGCGGGTTCAGGCCGAAGGGCTTCAGGGCCTCGACATAGGTCCGCGTACCACCGGCCGCGAGCAGGTCCTCGTAGAGCGGCGCGAAGGCTTCCGGATCCTCGCGGCGCTTCTCCATCAGGCCGCGCACCAGGAGGTCCCCGAACGCATAGGCGTAGACGTAGAACGGCGCGTGGCAGAAGTGGCTGACATAGGCCCAGTAGTGCTCATAGCCGGGGTTCAGCTTCACGGCCGGTCCCAGGCTCTCGCCCATCACCTCCAGCCACAGGCCGCCGATCTGGTCGGGCGACAGCTCGCCCTCCTGACGGGCCTCGTGGAAGCGGCGCTCGAAGCGGTGGAAGGCGATCTGGCGGACCACGGTGTTGAGGCCGTCCTCGATCTTGCCGGCCAGCAGGCCCTTGCGGTCCTCGGGGCTCGCCTCGGCTAACAGGCGGTCGAACACCAGGCCCTCGCCGAAGATCGAGGCCGTCTCGGCCAGGGTCAGGGGCGTGTCGGCCAGCAGGGTGCCCAGCGGCGCGCACAGCGTCTGGTGCACGGCGTGGCCCAGTTCGTGGGCCAGGGTCAGCACGTCGCGACGCTCGCCCATGTAGTTCATGAACACGAACGGATGGCGGTCGGCGGTCACCGGATGGGCGAAGGCGCCGGACTGCTTGCCCGCACGCGGCCGGGCGTCGATCCACGGCTGGTCGAAGAACACCCGGGCGGCGTCGGCGAACTTGGGCGCCAGGTCCTGGAAGCTTTCCAGCACCATGCCCCGCGCCTCGTTCCAGGCATAGGCGCGCGGGGCGGCGGCGGTCAGGGGCGCGTTGCGGTCCCAGTAGTCCAGGCTCGGCAGGCCCATGACCTTGGCCTTCAGGGCGTAGTAGCGGTGCGACAGGCGCGGATAGGCCTCGACCACCGCCTGCTCCAGGGCGTCGACCGCGTCGCCGTCGACCTCGTTGGCCAGGTGGCGCGACTGGGCGGGCGTGTCGTAGCGGCGCCAGCGATCCTCGACCTGCTTCTCGAAGGCCAGGGTGTTTAGCGCCAGGGCCTGGGTCGAGGCGCGTTCTTCCAGGGCCTTGGCCAGGCCGTCGGCGGCGGCCTTGCGGCGATCCGTGCTGGGGTCGGAGAGGCGGTTCAGCGCCTCGGGCAGGGTCAGGGTCTCGTCGCCGGCTTTGGCCACGAGCTTGGCCAGCGTCTCGTCGTAGAGCCGCACCCAGTTGGCGACGGCCGGGCTCTTGTCGACGATGAAGCGCTCCAGCTCCGGAGACAGCTCGTGCGGTCGCGACAGGCGAACGCGGCGCAGCCACGGCGACCAGCGGGCGGCGTCGGGATGGGCCTCCAGCGCCTTGGCGATCTCGGCGTCTTCCAGCTGGTTCAGCTCCAGCGTGAAGAACAGGCTCTCGGCGGCGATCTGCGAGGAGCGGGCGCGCAGGTCGGCCTCGAACTTGGACCAGGCGGCGTCGTCGCGAGCGACGGCGGCTTCCAGGCCGGCATAGGCGCCGACGCTCCACAGGCCGTTGGTCGCCTGCTCATAGAGGGTGATCCCGCGATCCAGCAGCACGCCCAGGCGCGCAGGCTCCTTGCGGGCCTCCAGGAACATCCCCTCCAGCGAGGCCAACTCGTCATTGGCGGCCTTGGCGGCGGAGAGGTCGGTCTCGATCCGGGGGTCGTCGCGGCCGACATAGAGGTCGGCGAGGTTCCATTCGGGCGGGGCTTCGGGCTTGAAGGGAGCGTTCATGGGCTAGGAGATAGGCCTCCGCCCCCCTCAAGCGCAATGCACGAGCCCGTCAGGCCTTGGCTGGGGCGGACGAGGCCACGGTCGGCTCGGCCATCCAGGCGGCGACGCAGGTGACGAGGTAGGCGACCAGGGGCGAGCCGCCCAGCGACAGCCGTCCTTCCCCCAGCGGCGACAGCATCGGCACGACCTGTAGGAGCAACAGGAAGGTGAGGAAGCTCAAGACAGGCTTCCAGCCGCGCCCCTCCTGGCCGCGCCGCCAGCCCCACGCCGCGCCGGCCAGGGCCAGCAGGCCCAGCTCCAGCACCTGCTCCGGCAGCGGATAGTTCCACAGCCCCAGGCCGACCATCGGTCCGTCCCACATCAGCGGCAGGTCGGGCCGATGGACCAGGAAGTCGAGCACCCAGTGCGAGAACACCGTCAGGCCGATGAACAGCCCGGCCCGCCGGGGCAGCTTCAACAGCGCCATCAGCCCCGCCCCGACCGCGATCGACCACAGCACCGCCGCCGGCAGGCTGTGGGTGAACGGCATGTAGCTCAGCACCAAGGCGCTGCCGGGCAGGCTGGGGTCGACGCCGGCCTTCTCAACCCCGGCCAGGATCAGTCCGCTCCAGGCGATGTCGATGGCTTGGCAGCCCAGGACATAGCTCCACAGCGGCGCACGCGGCTCAACCGCCCGGGCGGCCAGCGCCGCCGCATAGTGTCCGACGAACATGCCCCTAGACCTCGTACCGTTTCGCGATCGCCCTGGGGGCCACGATCTTCCAGGCCTGGCGCAGAAGTCCAGCCAGTTCGTCGGCCTCGATTTCGGCCAGGCGCACCAGGATCGCCGGATAGCCGCGATAGTGGTCGTCGGTGAAGAACCGCTCGGGCGCGGCGTCCAGCAGCATCTCCTTGGTCTCCATCGCGCACCGGATGGCGATGACGCCGGGGACCAGGGCGCGCCTGGCCTTGGGCGCGTGACGGGCGATATAGGCCCAGGCCAGGCCCTTGCCGCCGACCTCGAAGGCCAGCCTGTTCTCCGAGCCGACGCCCTGGATCACTTCGGGCAGGGCCAGGGCGATGTCGCGCAGTTGCTTGTCGTCGACCATGACCCGTTCCCCGGCAAGGTCTTGTTAAGTCTAAACCTTAGGCTTCGCGACACGTCTTCGAAAGCCGATGTTTACCCCCGACCTGTATCACTCTGAACCAACAAGAGCCGTGCTTCACGTAGGCGCGGCCGGTTCTGGTGGATGTGCCCTATGACCAAAACGGTCCTAGTCGTCGATGACGACCCGACACAACGTCGGTTGATCCAGGCGGTGCTCGAGCGCGACGGGTTCGCGGTCTCGCACGCGGACGGCGGCGACGCGGCGATCGCGCACCTGACCTCGGGCGCGCCGGCCGACGTGATCCTGCTCGACCTCGTCATGCCCGGCCTGAACGGCCAGGAGACGCTGAAGGAGATGCGCGCGCGCGGCTTCACCCAGCCCGTGATCGTGCTGACCGCCAGCGGCGGCGTCGACACCGTGGTCAAGGCCATGCAGGCCGGGGCCGCAGACTTCTTCATCAAGCCGGCTTCGCCCGAACGGATCACCGTCTCGATCCGCAACGCCCTGTCGATGGGCGACCTGAAGGGTGAGGTCGAGCGCCTGACCAAGCGCGCCGGCGGCAAGACCACCTTCGCGGACCTGATCGGCGGCTCGCCCATCATGTCGATGGTCAAGCGCATGGGCGAACGCGCGGCCAAGAGCGGCATCCCGGTGCTTATCACCGGCGAGAGCGGCGTCGGCAAGGAGCTGCTGGCTCGCGCGGTGCACGGCTCGTCCGACCGCGCCGGCAAGCCGTTCGTGGCCGTCAACTGCGGCGCCATCCCCGAGAACCTCGTCGAGTCGATCCTGTTCGGCCACGAGAAGGGCTCGTTCACCGGCGCCTCGGACAAGCACCTCGGCAAGTTCAAGGAAGCCGACGGCGGCACCCTGTTCCTCGACGAGGTCGGCGAACTGCCGCTGGACGTCCAGGTCAAGCTGCTGCGCGCGCTGCAAGAGGGCGAGATCGATCCGATCGGCTCCAAGCGCTCGCTGAAGGTCGATGTCCGCATCGTCTCGGCCACCAATCGCGACCTGCAGCAGGCCGTTTCCGGCGGCCGCTTCCGCGAGGACCTCTATTACCGCCTGAACGTCTTCCCGCTGGAAGCTCCGTCCCTACGCGAGCGTCGCGAGGACATCCCGGCCCTGGTCGAGGCGTTCATCCGCCGCTTCAACGTGGAAGAAGGCAAGCGCGTCATCGGCGCCTCGCCCGAGACCCTGCAACTGCTGACCGCCTTCGACTGGCCGGGCAATGTCCGCCAGCTGGAGAACACGATCTATCGCGCCATCGTGCTGGCCGACGCGCCCTATCTGCAGCCGTACGACTTCCCGGCCATCTCGGGCCTGGCCGCGCCGATCGAGGCCGTCTCGGTCGCCCCGGCGCCGCCGCCGGCCGCGCTGCTGCAAGC
>JAEXJH010000055.1 GCA_023445955.1 Pseudomonadota bacterium | reverse complement strand
GGACCGACACCGCCGGGGTGATGATACCATCGGCATAGAAGAAGGCCGCGCCGAGGATGCCCAGGACCAGGACCGCCGAGGCGCGTCGTCCGCCTCGGGGCCCGGGCGATAGGGGCTGGGCCGAGGGGCTTTTGGAAGAAGGATCCTGGGCTGGGGATCGTTGCGCCAAGGCGCGCTGGGCCAGGGCCATCAGGGCCAGGGTCCCGCCTTCGCCCTTGTTGTCGGCGCGCATCAGGAAGACGACGTACTTGAGCGTCACCACCAGGATCAGCGCCCAAGTCACCAGGGACACCACCCCCAGCACCGCCAGCGGCGCGGTTCCGCCTGAGCGCGAATGGGCCAGGGCCTCGCGCATCGCGTAGAGCGGGCTTGTGCCGATGTCGCCGAAGACCACCCCGATGGCGCCCAAGGCCAGCGGCCAGAAGCGCTCGGCCGACGGCGCGGCGTGGCTGTCGGTCGCATCGGTGACAATCTCGCTCATGTCATCCTCGCCAGGGCCGAGTCTGGCCATCGACCATGCGCCAGGGGTTCAAGCGCGCGAGCCTCGGGGACGATGCATCGGGCGGCCTCATTCGGTCAGGACCAGGCAATCCTCGCCATCGGCCGCCAGGAGCGCGCAGGCCGCGTCGGCGCCCTTTGCGCTGCGCGCCGCGAACCGAGCCGCGAAGAGACCGCCGATCCTGGCCACGTCCCGCGATCTGGCGCCGAAGCGGCGCGGGTGGCGCTTGACGATATCGGCCAGCCGCGCCTGGCTACGGGCCTTGGTGCGGAACGCGCCGACCTGGACCCAGAGGCGCGAGGGCTCGGAGGCCGTGGGCGAGGCGTCGCCTTGGGCGGGCGCCGGCTCGGGCTGGGCCAGGGCCGCCTGGAGGATGGGCGGCGAGGCCAGGCTCGAAGCCGCCGCGGCGTAGGACAGAGGCGCGGCCGGTTCGGCCATCAGGTCCGCGACCGTCAGCTCGAAGCCGGCCGACCGGATCGCGAGGCTGGAAAAGCTGGCCTGGACCAGTTTGGCCATGAAGGCGTCGCGCGATCGCGCCGAGCGACCGCCCAGCACCACGGCGATCACCCGTCGCCCGTCGCGCACCCCCGAGGTCAGCAGGTTGTAGCCCGAGGCGTTGACGAAGCCGGTCTTGAAGCCGTCGATGCCCGGCCGGGCCAGCAGGCGATTATGCCCCCGGATCAGCCTTCCGCGGAACACCGTCTGCTCCTGGTCGAAAATCGCGTAGTCGTCGGGATGGTCGCGCAGAAAGGCTCGGCCCAGCAGCGCCAGGTCGCGCGCGGTGCTGAAATGGCCCGCTTCGGGCAAGCCCGAGGCGTTGCGAAATTGGGTGTGCGTCAAGCCAAGCTGCTTGGCCTTGCGGGTCATGGACCGGGCGAACGCGGCCTCGTCGCCGCCCAGCCGTTCGGCCAGGGCCGTGGCGACGTCGTTGGCGGACTTGACGACCAGCACGTCCATGGCCTCGCGCACGCTCATCTGTTCACCGGCGCGAAGGCCCAGACGCGAGGGCGGCCGCGCCGCGGCCCGGCGCGAAAAGACCACCGGATCCGCGGGTTTGATGCGACCCGCGTCGAGGGCGTCGAACGCCAGATAGAGCGTCATCACCTTGGTCAAGGAGGCCGGATAGCGGCGGGCGTCGGCATGGCGGGCAAACAGCGTCTCGCCGGTCTCCGCGTCGATGACGATCGCGGCGAACCGCTCCGCGACGGGGCTTTCGGTCCTCGCCAGCCCGGGGGCGAACATTAGCGTCGCAACGAGGGCGGCGAGGAGCATGATCAGCGCAAGGCGCGGGCGCGACGACAAAAGCATGGGCAGTCCGCCGGCCGGCGGTCCCTGAACTGGATAGGAGCGTGTGGCCCATGTCGCCGTCGGTCCGGTTAACGCGATCTGAATTTCAGGTCATAAAATATCGTTGCACGATGTTTTGTCGGCTTAAAGCGCCTTGGTGGGTAGTTTGACGACCCAAGGGCCGATTGAGGGACCGCAGCCGATCGTTGAGAGCAGGTCTGGCGTTCGCGGGCGCCTAGGGCTGGCCGGCCAGGCTCAGCGTCGGGCCATCGACCTGGGCGGTGACCAAAGCGGCGAGCGGATGCGAGGCGGCGGCGTCCGGCGCGTCGATGAACACCACATGTTGCTGCTCGCCGCAGCCGCGGGCCGTGGCCAAGCCCTTGAGAAAGCCGCGCCGCACCGCGCCGGAGGTCAGCGCCTCGCGCACCTGGCGTTCGTGGCGATCGGCTCCGGACAGTTTGCGGATCCATCCGCGCATGGGCACCAGGTCGGTGACCGCGCTGGCGACCGCCCCCAGCAGCATCGGGCGCGCGTCGTCGTCCGTGTGGTCTTGGGCCCCGTAGTCCTCGCCCAGCACGGCGTCGAGATCGGCGATCCGCGCGGCCAGGCGCTCGCAGCTCAGCGAGGCCGGGCGCGCATAGGGATCGTCGAGCGTCTTGATCAGGACGGGCGGGATGTCCTCGCGCACCAGGTTGATGTCGCGCAGCGGCGCGGTGACCGCGCCGCCCAGGCTTTCGCGGCTGCCGTGCGCGCCGGTCGTGTGGGTCTGGTCGGCGCCAGCGGCGCTGGGGGCGGACGCCAGGCCCAGCACGAGGCCGGCGCCTGCGCCCGCGACCATCCTGGCCAGGGTGATCGAAGGGGCCCGGAGGCCTGAAAAGGGTGGGGAGCGTTGCACGTGAACAGCCTTTCTTACCCCTTTTCCAATCCCTGGCCGACCCGCCCTGTTCCGACCCAGCGCCTCACGATCCCTTGACCGTAACCGTGATTCGCGTGTGGCCGTCAGACGCCGCTGGCGGTCGTGGCTGACCCGTCGTCATGGCCGACGCGCACCAACAGGGTCTGGAAAGGCGTGGGGTCGGTCAGGCTGACCAGCGTCCCGTTGGCCCGCCAAGCCATGGTCAAGCGCGGCAGGTCCTCGCCCGAAAGCCGCACGCGCGCGCTTTGGGTTCGCACGGGCGCGCCCAGGCGCGTCTTGAGCAGGTGCGTCACCGCATGGAAATTGTCGGGCGAGGTTTCGAAAGCGACCGCCTCGACCGTCTGTCCCCGGACGATCAAGCTCAGCCGGCGCAGACGCACCTTGGCCGTGAGCGGCGCGGGATCGTCGATCACATATTGGCCGTAGCGACGGGCCACGCGGCAGGCCTTGGCGCCATCGGGGCGCGGCGCGCCGCAGACCAGAGGCGCGCCTTGCAAGGTCTGCAAGTCTCGACCGACCAGGGCCTGGACGCCGGTCAGGCCCAGGGGCGCCACGCCGGCCAGACGCTCCCCCTGTCCATCCGCCGCCGCCTCTTGGGCGTGGGCCGCGCTGGCTAGGAGCGGCAGGATGAGCAGGGCGGCAAGGCCAGCATTGCGGGTCATGGGTTGGAGCCTTTGTTTGCGGAGGCGGTTGGGCCGGGCAGGGCGTAGGCGACCAGGGCGTCGCCGATCGGCGTCTCCATGAAGTGATGGCCGCCGGCCATGATCACCACATACTGCTTGCCATCGACCTCGTAGGTCATCGGCGTGGCCTGGCCGCCGGCCGGCAGGACGTCCTGCCAGAGGGTGCGGCCGCTCTTCAGGTCGACCGCCCGGATCAGGTTGTCGGTAGCCGCGGCGATGAAGACCACCCCGCCGGCCGTGACGACCGCGCCGCCGTTATTGGGCGTGCCGATGGTCAGAGGCAGGTGGGAAGGGATGCCGAACGGACCGTTGGTGCGCGCCGTGCCCAAGGGGCGGTCCCAAAGCGTCTTGCCGCTGAGCAGGTCGATGGCCCGCAGGCCGCCATAGGGCGGCTGCTTGCACAAAAGGCCCGTGACCGGCAGGCGCCAGCCGGCGTTGACGTCGATGGCGTAGGGCGTGCCGGCCTGCGGATCGCCCGCGCCCTCGGCGCCCTTCTTCATCGAGCCGCCGCGTTCCTGGCCGCGCGGCGCCCAGCCTTTCTTGTTGGCTTCGGCGCGCGGCACCAGGCGATTGTAGTTGGGCATGTCGTTGTAGTTGGCGACGATGACGCCGCGCACGGGATCCACCGCGACGCCGCCCCAATCCGAGCCGCCATTGTAGCCGGGATATTCGACATAGCGGCCCTTGGTCTCGGGCGGGGTGTAGAAGCCCTTGTAGGTCGCCAGCCGGTATTGAATCCGGCAGATCATCTGGTCGATCGGCGACATGCCCCACATCGACCTTTCGGTCAGGTCGGGCTTGCGCAGCGTGTGGTAGAGCGAAAACGGCTGAGTGGCCGAGCGCTCATGCGGCTCGACGCCGCCCGTGGGGACGCGCCGCTCGACCACCCCGGTCAGGGGCGATCCGGTGCGGCGGTTCAGGACATAGATGTCGCCTTGCTTGCTGGGCAGGATCACGGCGGGAATCGAGCCGTGGACCGTGGGGAAATCCACCAGGGTGGCTTGCGATCCGAGATCATAGTCCCAGACGTCGTTATGCACCGCCTGGAACGACCAGACCTTGCGTCCCGTCGCCGCGTCCAGCGCCACCAGCGAGGTGGAATGGGCCTTCTCGCGCGAGGTGCGCAGGCCGCTCCAATAGTCCACCGCCGAATTGCCCAGCGGCAGATAGACGAGGCCGAGCGCCTCGTCGGCCGTCGCCGTCGTCCACATGTTGGGGGTGCCGCGCGTATAGGTCTCGCCAGGCGGCGGCGCGCCGGTCCGCTCGGGCCGCACCATGTCCCAGGCCCAGACCAGCTTGCCGGTGACGGCGTCGTAGCCCTGGATCACGCCGGACGGCGCGTCGCGCTTTTGTCCGTCGAGCACCTGGTGTCCCGTGACCACCACGCCGCGCACGATGGTCGGGGCCGAGGTGATGGAGAACATGCCCGGGACGTGCTGGCCGATCCCCTGGGTCGTATCGACCTGGCCGCCGAATCCGAAGCCCGGGCAAGGGCGCCCCGTGGCCGCGTCCACGGCGATCAGGCGCGCGTCCAAGGTCCCTTCGATGATCCGGGTGGCGCAGGCTTCGCCGGCCTTGGCGCCGGGCACGGCGTAATAGGCGACACCTCGGCAGGCGGCGGTATAGGGGATGTGGATGTCGGCGACCTTGGGGTCGAAGCGCCAGCGCGTCTGGCCGGTGGCCGCGTCCAGCGACATCAGGATGTTCTTGGGCGTGCACAGATAGAGGCTGGAGCCGACCTTCAGGGGCGTGGTCTCCGCGCCGTACTGCTTGCGCGCCTCGGCGCTGGCCGGCAGGTCGCCGGTGTGGATCAGCCAGGCGCGCTCCAGCCGGCCGACATTGGCCGGCGTGATCTGGGCCAGGGTCGAGTAGCGCTGGGCGCCGTAGGTTCCGCCATAGGCGGGCCAGTTGGCGCCGGCCGACCC
>JAEXJH010000054.1 GCA_023445955.1 Pseudomonadota bacterium | reverse complement strand
CGGCCTTCCATGCGCGGCTCGTACTCGACCTTGGCGACTTCGTCGAAGTCGGCCTTGACCTTGTGGAGCAGCTTCATGCCCAGTTCCGGGTGAGCCATTTCACGACCGCGGAAGCGCAGGGTGACCTTCACCTTGTCGCCTTCTTCGAAGAAGCGGGTCATGGCCTTGGCCTTGACCTCGTAGTCGTGGATGTCGATGTTCGGGCGGAGCTTGATCTCCTTGAGCTCGACGACCTTCTGCCGCTTGCGCGCCTCGTTCTTCTTCTTCTGCTCCTGGAACTTGAACTTGCCGTAGTCCAGGATCTTGCAGACAGGCGGATTGGCGTTCGGAACGATTTCAACCAGGTCCAGACCGGCTTCCTCGGCCGCTTCCATGGCGGAGGCGGTCGGCATCTCGCCTTGCTTCTCGCCGTGTTGGTCGATCAGCAGGACGCGGGGGACTCGGATGTCTTCGTTGATACGCGGTCCGTCTTTAACGGGCGGCGTTTGCATAGGACGGCGAATAGGGGCGGCTCCGGGGCAGTTGATGAGGGTATAGTTGAACGCGTGCGCACCGCGCTGGGCGCGCCGCGAGAAACTGATATATGACGCGCCGACCGCTGCGTATCAAGCGAAGGCGGCCAAAGAGACGCTGGCGGATACAGTTTTTTCTGATCCCAGCCGGCGCCCCGAAGGGTCTTTCGGGAAAAAAGGGCGGAAACGACAGGGTCGGGACGAGTTCTCCCCGTTTCAAGACGCCTGCCGCGAGCCTCATGACCGAACACCGACACACCGCCCTGGAGGACGTCCACGCCCTCCTGATCGGCTCCAGTTTCATCGCCGTAGGCCTGACCCTGCTGAAGTCCGCGGGCCTCGTCACGGGCGGTGTGGCCGGGGTAGCGCTGATCATCTCGTATCTGGGCGGCTGGCCGGTGGGGACGGTGTTCTTCCTGCTGAACCTGCCGTTCTATGTCCTGGCCCAGCGGACCATGGGCTGGACCTTCACGTTCAAGACCCTGGTGACCAACCTGCTGCTGGCGGGCCTGGCGTTCGCCATGCCGTACTGGCTGAAGGTCAGCTATGTCGACCCGATCTTCTCGGCCGTCTTCGGCGGCACGATCATCGGCATGGGCATCTTGGCCCTGGCGCGGCATCGCTCCAGCGTTGGCGGGGTGGGGGTGCTGGCGCTCTACCTGCACGAACGGCGCGGCATCAGCGCCGGCAAGGTCCAGATGGCCGCCGACTGCCTGGTCGTCCTGGCGGCCTTCTTCACGATCCCGTTCGACAAGCTGCTGCTATCGATCGCCAGCGCCGTGGCGCTGAGCGCGGTGATCATCGCCAACCACAAGCCGGGGCGGTACGCGGGGTACTAGTGCGGCAGCAGCGCCATCGCGGCGCTGGCCACGGTGCTGACGGGCAGGGCCTTGAGGTCCGGCGAGCGGATCACCGCTACATGGCCGCGCGGGCCGCACAGCTCGGGATCCGAGGCGTCGGAGAACAGCGCGATGGTCGGGGCGCCGGCGGCGGCCAGGAGGTGGGTCGGGCCGGTGTCGTTGCCGACGGCCAAGGCCGCCTTGGCGCCGAGAACGGCCAGTTGGGCAAAGTCGGTGCGGCCGGTCAGGTCGCGGGCGCCGCCGACGGCCTTCTGGATGTGGCGGGCCATGGCGCTTTCTTGCGGACCGCCGATGATGACGATGTCCAGCCCGCGCGCCTTCAGCAGCGAGCCCAGCTGGGCGTAGTTCTCGACGGGCCAGCGCTTTTCCAGCCGATGGGCCGAGCCGCCCGGCACGAACAGCACATAGGGACGCGGCGCGGCGGCGCCGGCGACGGGGCGCGGCTCCTTGTGGCGGCGCAGGATCCACGACAGGTCCGGCGGCGGCGCGCTGCCCGGCTCGGTCGGGGCGTCGGGCCAGATGCCGGCGGCTTTCAGCTGGTCGGCCTGGCGCTCCAGGGTGTGCATGTGCAGCCGGGCCGAGCCCCGCTGCGGCAGCGCGGCGCCGAAGGCGATGCCGCTCCATTGCGGCGCGAACGGGCGCAGCAGCTGGAAGTACCAGTTGGTGCGGCTGTTGGTCTGCAGGTCGTAGATGCGGTCGTAGCGCGCCTTGCGGATGCGGCCGACCATGGCCAGGGTCTCGCCCAGGTCGCTGGGGCGGCCGTCGGTCTCGACGCTGTTGAAATAGGGGCTGAGCTTGGCCAGGGCCTCGAAGGGCGGGGTGGTCAGGAGCGTGATCTTGGCCTTGGGGTGGGCCTCGCGGATCTTCTTCATCGCCGCCAGCGCCAGGACGAAGTCGCCCAGGGCGCCCAGCTTGATGACCAGGACCTTCTTGATCTCCTTGCTCAAGACGAACGCTCCGAACCCAATACGCGTGACCCCGGGATATGGGCCCCCAAGATCTGGGCATAAACCTTGAGGGTCGCTTCGCACATCGCGTCCACTGAATACAACCGTCGCGCACGAAGACGTGCGGCCTGGCCCAGGGTTTGTCGCCGGGCCGCGCCGATTTCGCAGGCTTCCAGCAAGGCGTCTGCCCAGGCCTCGGCGTCGCCGGGCGCCACCAGCCAGCCGGTCTCGCCGGGGATGATGGTCTCGCGCGTGGCCCCGTGGTCGGAGGCCATGGCCGGACGGCCCATGACCTGCGGTTCGACCGCCGTGCGGCCGAAGGCCTCCGGCTCCAACGAGGGGGCGATGGCCAGGTCCGCCAGCAAATAGGCGGCCGGCATGTCGTCGCAGTGGCCGACCAGCTTGACGGAGTCCTGCAGCCCGGCGGCGGCGATGGCGGCCTCCAGCTCGGCGCGATAGCCCTTGCGGCCCTGGTCGTCGCCCGCCAGCAGCAGCAGAACCCGGTCCTCCCCGCGCGTTTTCAGCTTGGCCATGGCCTCGATCATCAGCGCTTGGCCCTTCCAGCGGGTCAGGCGGCCGGCCAGCAGCACCTTCAGGCGGCGCTCGTCGGAAGCGATCCCCCACGCCGTGCGCAGGGCCTCGATCCGCGAGGCCGGCACGACGCCGGGCTCGAAGCGCGACAGGTCGACGCCGCGTGGGATGGCCACCACCTTCTCCGGGGCGATGTTGTGCTCGCGGATGACGTGGTCGCGCGTGTATTCGGAATTGGCGATGACCAGGTCGCCCTTGGTCATGACCGCGTTGTACCAGCGCTTGAGATTGGACTTGGCGTTGTAGACGCCATGATAGGTGGCCACGAACGGGACCTTGGTCGCGTGCGCGGCCCACAGGGCGCTGAACGCCGGCGCGCGCGAGCGGGCGTGGACAAGGCTGACCTTCTCGCGCCGGATCAGGTCGATCAGTCGCGCGGCGTTGCCCAGCATGATCAGCGGGTTCTTGGACTGGGCCGGCATCTGGGCGAGGCGCCCGCCATCGGCCTCCAGGCGCGAGGCCATGCGCCCGCCCTTGGTCGCGACCAAGGCCTTGCCGCCTTGCGCCACCACGGCGTGGGCGACATCAATCGTCGTCTGTTCCGCCCCGCCCGTTTCCAGCTCGGGGGTGACTTGCAGCAAGGTGAAGTCGGTGGGTAGGTCGGACAACGCGACTCTCGGCAAAACAGCGCGGTTTTAGTTAGCGAAAGGATCGAGGCGACGCCATGACCGAATCCCGGGGCGCTCTCACGCGCGAAGACGGCTCGAAGATCGCCTTTCGCCGCGTGGAGGGCGAAGGGCCAACGGTCGTGTGGCTGGGTGGTTTCCACAGCGACATGACGGGGACCAAGGCCGAGGTTCTGGCCGAGCAGGCCAAGGCGACCGGCGGTTCGTACCTACGCTTCGACTATTTCGGCCACGGCGAGTCCGAGGGTCAGTTCAAGGACGGCACGATCAGCCGCTGGCGCGAGGACGCCCTGGCGGTGATCGACGAGTTGACCGACGGGCCGCTGGTGCTGGTCGGCTCGTCCATGGGCGGCTGGCTGTCGTGCCTGGCCGCCATCGCTCGGCCCGACCGCGTGAAGGCCATGGTGCTGATCGCGCCGTCGCCCGATTTCACCGAGAAGCTGATGGAGCCCGAGCTGTCGGCCGAGGCCAAGGCGGCCATCGCCAAGGACGGTTTCTGGATCCGGCCCTCGGAATATGACGACGGCGGCTACGCCATCACCCGCGAACTGCTGGAGGACGGCGCGCGGTGGTCGATCCTGCCGGGACCGGTGCCGATCGACGTTCCGGTGCGCGTGCTGCAAGGCGGCGCGGATCCCGATGTGCCGTGGACCCACGCGCTGGAACTGGCCAACGGCCTGAAGTCGGACGACGTCATCTTCACTCTGATCAAGGACGGCGACCATCGCCTGTCCCGCCCCCAGGACCTCCAACGCCTGGTCGCTGCCGTCGCCGAAGCCAAGGGTCTGGCCGAACCGGAGGAGGGCGACCTGGTGTCTCGCCGCCTGGCGCGGGCCGCGCGGCTGCGGAATGCGGCGGGGCTGGATGCGGTGGGGATCACGCCGAGGGCGCCGGCGATCGATGACGAGTAGGGCTTAGCCGCCCGCCTTCAGGATCGCCGCCAAGCCTTCGCGATACGTCGGATACGCCGGCCGCCACCCCAGCTCCGCCTTGGCCCGCGCGTTCGAGACGCGCTTGTTCTCGGCGTAGAACCGGCGCGTGGCCGGCGACATGCCCAGTTCGTTGAACGGCAGGTCCGGCGGGACCGGGACGCCCAGCAGGTGGGCGGCGTGTTCCATGACGTCTTGGGGCGGGGCCGGTTCGTCGTCGACGAGGTTGTAGATTCCGCCCGCCATCGGCCGCTCCAGCGACGCCAGCAGCCCCGAGACGATGTCGTCGAGGTGGATGCGGCTGAACACCTGGCCCGGCTTGACGATGCGGCGGCCTTCGCCGGCGCGCAGGCGGTCCAGGGCGCTGCGCCCGGGGCCATAGATGCCGGGCAGGCGGAAGGTCGTGACCGTCAGGCCCATGCCGGGGCCGACCTGGCGCCAGTCGCGCTCGGCCCCGACGCGGCGCGCGCCCTCGACCGACTGGGCCTTCAGCGGCGCGGTCTCGAACACCCAGCGGCCGTCATAGTCCCCATAGACCCCGGTCGTGGACAGGTAGCCGATCCAGTCGGGGAAGGCCTGGGCTTGGGCGAGGGCAGGGACCAGTGATTCCAGGGCCGGGCAGCCGTCGGGGCCGGGCGGGGCGGTGACCAGCACCGCATTCACGCCCTGCAGCGCGGCGGCCATGGCCTCGCGGTCATCCGGATCGGCCGGCGTGATTCCCTGGGCGCGCAGCCGATCGGCCTGATCGGCGTCCCGCGCCGTAGCGGCGATCTCCCACCCGCGCGCTCTCAAGGCGCGTGAAAACGCCGCGCCGACATAGCCCATACCGAACACAAACAGACGCAACGCCTAGAACTCCGCCCCCGGAAAACCTCTCTCGATCAAGCCTCCGAAAAAAGGCTGTCGGCAACCCCTCAAAGGGCGCTTGCCAAGCGCGAAGCCCTCTGCCATAAGCCGCCTCCTCGTCGCGGGGCGCTCTTTTGAGCCTCGCCGATGCGGGCGTAGCTCAGTGGTAGAGCACAACCTTGCCAAGGTTGGGGTCGAGAGTTCGAATCTCTTCGCCCGCTCCATTCTTCCGGACTTTCGGGAGAATGGAGCGACTATATATCTCGCGAATGGGCGGGCGTAGCTCAGTGGTAGAGCACAACCTTGCCAAGGTTGGGGTCGAGAGTTCGAATCTCTTCGCCCGCTCCATTCTCGAACATCTTCCGAAAACTTAGATACTTCCAACCGGTCTCCGCCCAGGGATCGTGGTGAACGATTCGCGTGTCGCCGGGCGATCCGCGTTCGCCTAAGCTGCGCCGCATGACTCGCACCGCATCCTGGCGCGCCGCCCTGGCCGGCGTCTGCCTCGCCGCCCTGGCCGTGTCGGCCGCCTGGGCCGCGCCCTCCGGCAATCTCGTCAGCTTGGTCGCCCGCTACGAGGCGCTGGGCAATGCGGATGAAGATCCCGATTCTGGCGGTTCGAACGAGAGCCGCTGGCGCCTGCCCGACGTCTCGCCGGCCGCCGACGCCGCCAAGCTGGTCAAGCTGAAGGCGATCGCCGCCGACCTGTCGTCGATGGAGACCAAGGGCCTTTCCGACGAGGAGAAGCTGACCCGCGACCTGCTGCTGTGGACCGTCAAGGACCGCATCGAGGCGGCGGGCTATGACGAGTCGCGGATGCCATTCAGCAGCGACGGCGGCTTCGACGTGATGATGCTGTACCGCGCCAGCGGCACGAAGCTGAAGACCGAGGCCGAGGCCAGGCGCTGGATCGGCCTGTTGAACGGCATGCCTGGCTGGTACGCCGCCAATATCGACAACGCGCGCCGCGGGGTGAAGGATGGCTTCGTCCAGGCCATCCCGACCGCCCAGGCGGTGCAGGAGCGGGCTCAACGCGCTGTCGCGACGCCCCTGGCCGAGGATCCGCTGCTGGCGCCGCTGCGCACCCTGCCGGCCAGCATCCCTGGGGCCACGCGTGCGGCCCTGGTCGCCGAGGGCGAGAAGGCCATGACCGACAAGGTCGCGCCCGCTCGCGCGGCGTTCCTGAAGTTCATGACCGAGGAATATGTCCCGCACGCCGCCAAGAGCCTCGCGGCCTCGGACCTGCCGGACGGCAAGCGCTACTACGCCTTCCTGGCCCGCCGGCACACGACCACCACCCTGACGCCGGACCAGATCCACGACATCGGCCAGGCCGAGGTCGCCCGCATCCGCGCCCGCATGCAGGAGACGATGAAGGCCGCCGGCTTCCAGGGCGACCTGCCGGCCTTCCTGGCCATGCTGCGCAAGGACCCGCGCTTCTATGCGACCAGCCGCCAGCAGCTGCTGGAGAAGTCCTCCGAGATCGCCAAGCGCGCCGACGACCAGTTGCCGGCCCATTTCGGCGTCCTGCCGCGCCTGACCTACGGCGTGCGGCCGGTGCCGGCCAGCATCGAGAAGGGCTACACCACCGGCCGCTATTTCGGCGGCGACGCCAAACTCGGCCGCGCCGGCGGGCTGATGATCAACACCTCGGAGCTGGACCAGCGGCCGCTCTACGAACTGCCGGCCCTGGTGCTGCACGAGGGCGCGCCCGGCCACCACATCCAGACCTCGCTGGCCGCCGAGCAGGTCGACGTGCCGGAGTTCCGCCGCAACCTCTACTTCACCGCGTTCGGCGAGGGCTGGGGCCTCTATTCGGAATGGCTGGGCGAGGAGATGGGGATCTATCGCGACCCCTATGAGCTGTTTGGCCGACTGTCCTACGAGATGTGGCGCGCCTGCCGCCTGGTGGCCGACACCGGCATGCACTGGAAGGGCTGGAGCCTGGAGCAGGCCCGCGCCTGCTTCACCGACAACACGGCCCTGTCGCCGACCAATATCGAGGTCGAGCTCAAGCGCTACGTCTCCTGGCCCGGTCAGGCCCTGGCCTACAAGATCGGCGAGCTGAAGCTGCTGGAACTGCGCAAGCGGGCCGAGGCCAGGCTGGGCGACAAGTTCGACGAGCGCGGCTTCCACGACACGGTGCTGCTGCACGGCTCGCTGCCGCTGGCGGTGCTGGAGACCCGGGTGGACGCCTGGATCGACCAGCAGGCGAAGGCCGCGCCGGCCAAGAACAAGGGCTGAGCATGGCCAAGATCACCGTACTCGGCGAATGCATGGTCGAGCTCTCGCCCGAGAGCTCTGACAGCCTCTATCGGATGGGCTTCGCCGGCGACACGTTCAACACCGCCATCTACATGGCGCGCCTGGGCGACGACGTCGCCTACTGCACCGCGCTGGGGCAGGGCGACCCGTTCAGCGAGGGCGTGCTGGCGGCCATGCGCCGCGAGACCATCGACACGCGCCTGGTGCGCGAGGTCGAGAACCGCCTGCCGGGCCTCTACGCCATCGTCGTGGACGAGCATGGCGAGCGGAAGTTCCATTACTGGCGCGAGCGGGCGCCGATCCGCGACCTGTTCTCGGCCCACACCGCCGACCAGCTGATCGAGGCGGCCAAGGCCGGCGATCTGGTCTACCTGTCGGGCGTGACCCTGGCGGTGATCGGCGACATCGGCCGGGCGCGCCTGAAGGACATCCTTGCCTACGTCCATTCGCACGGCGTGGCCGTGGCCCTGGACTTCAACTATCGCCCGGCCCTGTGGCCCAGCCCCGAGGCCGCCCGCGCCGCGCTGGACGGCGTCGTGCCCTCGTGCCGCTACATCTCGCTGAGCAGCGAGGACAGCCGCCCGCTCTACGGGCGCGAAGCCGAGGACCTGGCCGCCGAATGGGCCGCTGCCGGCGCCGAAGTGGTGGCCCGCGACGAGAGCCACGCGGTCAATGTGCATCAGCCCGAGGGGCGCACGGCAACGCCCGCGCCGGGACGGGTGAAGGCGGTCGACACGACCGGTGCGGGCGACAGTTTCAACGCAGCCTATCTGTCGTCGCGGCTGGCGGGGTTGCCCATCCCAGAGGCGGTGCGTCGCGCTCACGCTCTCGCGGCGCTGGTGGTGTCGCACCGCGGCGCTATCCTGCCGCACGGAGTCGTCTTGGGCGGCGCGTCCTAGAGCCGAATATCATGGTCAAGCTTCTCGATGGCCTCGACGCTGATCCGTCGCAGGCGGCGTTGACGGAGCGCTTCTTGCTTCCGGCTCTGCCGGCGCTGGAAACCTTCTTTCTCGCCGTGCGCGCGCAAACGGATGCGGCCCTGGCCTCGCGTATCGGCGCGCAGTACGGCAAGGCTTATCCCTATGGCTCCTGTCTCGAGATCACCAGCGACGTCATGTGGCGCTTGGGCGCCCGTGAAGCCTGGTCGGACATGCCGGGCGCGCAGGCGCTGAAGGCGTTCCTGGATCACGGCGGGGAGGGCCGCATGCTCTGGGGCGTCTTGCGCGAGAGCTATTTCCAGAACGCGATCCAGCTGGGAACCCTCTATGTCGACGTTTCGAACGATACGGTCGACGTCCGCAAGCCCAAGGTCGAAATCCTGCCGATGAAGGACTCCGGCTTCGCGCTGGTGCGGGACGCGGCTCATTTCGTACGGATCGGGGAGGCCTACTGGAACGCGCGCCTCTACGTGAACACCGCCCTGCCGTCGTTGGCGCCGGCCTTTCCAATGATCCTGGTCGACCGCGACGGGAAGGTGGGACTGATGGCCAGGGTCCGCTACGTCATGGAGATGTTCGCGAATGACGGCTTCCGGCTGGCCGAACAATGGCTGCGCGAAGGGCCGGCGCCGCCTGTCGAAGCCGTGCATTCGCTGCGGTCCCTTTGTTCTCGCGAGCTGTTGGCGGCCAATCCGCGAACTGGCGTCGGCGCCGCCGTGGGCGCCTGCGAGCAGCTTCGGGCGGCGGGGGTCATCGGGGACAATGCCTGGATCGACGCGATGTTCGCGGCCTTTGACAAGGCGCCCACAGCGCGTCTGGCGTCGCGCTCATTCCGCGGCATCCTCGATGAACGGCGCGCCAATTCCCGTCCGTTGGCGGGAATAGCGAAGTTGAGCGCCTAGGAATTCAAAGGCTTAGGATCGGTAAGCTTGGGTTTAATAGGAATATCTTCCTCTTTCCTGGAATTTATACCTATAGTGGCGCTGCCCGTCGTACTCGCGGCGGGGAGGAGAGCACGCCATGCTGGTTCAAGCCCTTGAGGACATCTGGGCGATCACGCCCGATCCCCGCCGCGACCGTCTGACGGTCGGCTTCGTCACCCATCTCGTTTCCCTGGCCACCGGCGTACCGGCGGCCGAGATCAGCGCGCCACGGCGCGCGTCGCAGGCCGCCGTGCGGGCGCGGCAGTTGTCGATCTATCTGACCCACATCACCTTCCACTGGTCGCTGGCGCGGGTGGCTTTCGCTTTCGGCCGCGATCGCACCACCTGCGGCCATGCCTGCCGCAAGATCGAGGACATGCGCGAGGACGCCGTGTTCGATCGGCGGCTGACCGACCTGGAGGCCTGCCTGCGCCAGGCGCCGGCCTATGCCGAGGAGATCCCGGCGTGAGCGTGGAGGCCTTCGATGCGGAGCTGGAAGCGCGTCGCCTGGCCGAGCGGGCCATGCGGTTGCTGTCGCGCCCCGGGGCGGTGGTTGAGGCCCAAAGCCTCGGTTACGGCGTGCGCCTCGGCGCCAGTCGCCGGCGCAGCGTGATGCTGACCTTGGACGAGGCGGCGTTCCAGGTCCTGGCGCGCGAGGCGACGCTGAAGCCGCGTGCGCAAGGCGGCTGGACGATGGCGGCGCGGCCCGAGCCTGTGGCGGTCCCGCCGCCGGGACGGCCGGGCGTGATCGAGGAAGAGGTCGCTACGCCAGACGGCCCGGTCCGCCGCAACCTTGGGGAGTCGCCGATCGCCTGGCTGGCCCGCCGTCGAGACGGAAACGGCCAACCTTGGCTGACGCCGACTGAAGCCGCCGCCGGCGAGCGTCTGCGCGAGGAATTCGAGAGCCTGGGGACCCAGGGGCGGATGACCATGCGCTGGGACGCTGCGCCTCGGGTGGATGGTGGTCGACAGGGCCTAGCGCCCGCCGAGCGCGACATCGCCACCCGCCAGAGGATCGCCAAGGCGCTGGCGGAGGTCGGTCCCGGACTGCGTGAGATGCTGGAGCGGGTCTGTCTGCTAGGCTCGGCGCTGGAGACGGCCGAGCGGTCGCTGAAGTTGCCGCGCCGGGCGGGCAAGACGGTCCTGAAACTCGCCCTGCAGCGCCTGGCGCGGCATTACAGAATGGCTTAGCGGTTGCCGCCCGCCACGGCGATGATCTCGCCGGTGATCCAGAAGCTGTCCGGCGAAGCCAGGAAGGTCGCCACCGGCGCGATGTCCGACGGCTGGCCCATGCGGCCAAGCGGGGTCTGGGCGACCATTTGGGCTTCTAGGTCCGAACCGATGATGCCCACGGTGTGGGTGCCTTCGGTCTCGACCGCGCCGGGTGAGATGGCGTTGACGCGGATCTTGCGCGGACCCAGCTCCTTGGCCAGCACGCGGGTGATCGAGTCCACCGAGGCCTTGGTGGCCGTGTAGACCGAGGCGGTCGGGATATCGACGGTGGTGGCCGCCGAGCTGATGTTGATCACGCTGCCGCCGTCGGCGCCGAAGCGCTTGGCCGCTTCCTGCGTCGCCAGCAGCAGGCCCAGGACGTTGATGTCGAACTGGCGGTGGAAGTGCGCCTCGCTGACGTCTTCCAGCGCCGCGAACTCATAGACGCCGGCGTTGTTGACCAGGATGTCCACGCCGCCAAAGGCCTTGGCCGTCTCGTCGAACAGCTTGGTGACGTCGGCGCTCTTGGCCACGTCGCCCTGGACGGCGATGGCCTTGCCGCCGGCGGCGGTGATTTCGGCCACCACCTTGTCGGCGCCCTCGCGGCTGGAGGCGTAGTTGACGGCGACGGCCGCGCCTTCGGCGGCCAGGGCCTTGGCGATAGCGGCGCCGATGCCCTTAGAGGCGCCCGTCACGACGGCGGTCTTGCCGGTAAGCTTGCTCATGATCTCTCTCCGTTCGGCCCGTTGGCCAGTCGCCTGTATCGGCGAACGCTTCGACATTTAGATAATCATCGAAATGATTCAATGAGCGGAGGCGGAGAGAATTTTTCAGGGACGATCGATGGGTTCTATCGGCGGCGCGCGTTCTCGCCCCCATATGGGATGCGACACTTTGAAGGAGAATGCGGAATGGCCACGACTGAACGCGCGGTGCTGGCCGGCGGCTGTTTCTGGGGCATGCAGGACTTGATCCGCAAGCGGCCGGGCGTGGTGTCCACGCGGGTCGGCTATTCAGGCGGTGACGTGCCGAACGCCACCTATCGCAACCACGGCACGCACGCCGAGGCGATCGAGATCGTCTTCGATCCGGCGGTGACCAGCTATCGCGAACTGCTGGAGTTCTTCTTCCAGATCCACGACCCGACAACGGTCAATCGCCAGGGCAACGACATCGGGCTGAGCTATCGCTCGGCGATCTATTACGAGAACGAAGCCCAGCACGCCGTGGCGGTCGACACGATCGCCGACGTCGATGCGTCCGGGCTGTGGCCGGGAAAGGTCGTCACCGAGGTGGAGCCGGTCGGCGACTTCTGGGAAGCCGAGCCCGAGCATCAGGACTACCTGGAGCGGATTCCCAACGGCTACACCTGCCACTTCGCCCGGCCGGGCTGGCGGCTGCCCAAGCGGGCGACGGCCTAGATCTCGGCGAGCTGGACCAGATAGGCGTTCAGCACGTCACGCTGGAGGACCAGGAAGGCGAACTTCCCCTGGCGGCAGATCTGGATCAGGCCTGCCGTCTCCAGCTCCTTCATGTGATGCGAGAAAGTGGCGGCGGTGACCGGCAGCAACTGGGCGACCGCGCCGCACGGCGTCGGCTCGCTCTCCGCGCCGATCTCCTTGAGGATCTGACGGCGGCGCGGATCGGCCAGGGCCTTGGCGATCAGGTTCACCTGTCTCTCGTCGAGAGCGATGCGCGGCGCGTCTTCCATGAGCCTCATATGCGGTGTGAGGCCGCTTGAAGCAAATGGGCGGGACCTTTCGGCCCCGCCCATCCAGCGCTTAGTGCTTCAGCGACAGCTTGAGGTCGCGCATCTGGTCGTGGCCGGTCTTCACCGAGGTCCAGGCCTTTTCGATCACCGCGCGGGTCTGGGCGTCGACGTCGGTGTCCTGCAGGGCCTTTTCGTACTTGGCCTTGATATGGTCCTCGCCGGCCTCGACCTCGTTGATCACGGCCTCATCGCCCTTGGTCAGCGAGTCCTTCAGGTTCAGGAAGGCGCGGTGGGCGGCGGCCAGGATGGTGCCGTCGTCCTTGGCCTCGCCACCCAGACGGCGGACCTCGTCCTGCAGTTCCGAGGCGACCGAGCGGCGCTCCTGGGCGCGGCGTTCGAACAGGTCCTTGTAGCGGACGCCGTCGGCGTCCTTGGCGGCTTCGGCATAGCCGTCGGCGCTGTCGATGGTGGTTTCGACCAGGCCGTTGACGAGCTTGATGTGGTCTTCGTTGGTATGCATGGGGCGGCTCCTGGAGAAAGGTGAGCCGGGTCAACGCGGGCCTCTGCGAAGCGTTCAGCTTGGCTTTGAAGGAAAAGTCGCGCCGACGTGGTCGATGCCCAGGGTCTCGCAGTGCTGGGCCTGGCGATGGCGCTCGGCGGCGCTGGCTTTCTGCTCTTCCGACCGCTGGTCGTGGCAGGCCGGGCAGGCGACGCCCTCGACATACAGCGGCGAGGTCTGACCCTCGGGGCTGACCGGCATTCGGCAGCCGCGGCACAGGACGTGGGTCCCCGGCGTCAGGCCGTGGCCGACCGCGACGCGCTCGTCGAACACGAAGCACTCGCCGCGCCACAGGCTCTCGGGTTCCGGCACCTGCTCCAGATAGTCCAGGATGCCGCCCTTCAGGTGGAAGACGTCCTCGATCCCCTCGGCTTTCAGGAACGCGGTCGACTTCTCGCAGCGGATGCCGCCGGTGCAGTACATGGCGATCTTCTTGGGCGGGGCCTCGAGCCCGGCGCGCCAGTCGCGGAACCAGGCGGGGAAATCCGAGAAGCTGGCCGTCCTGGGATCGATCGCGCCTGCGAACTGGCCGACGGCGACCTCGTAGTCGTTGCGGGTGTCGATGACCACGACGTCGGGATCGGCGATCAGGGCGTTCCAGTCGGCGGGCGCGACATAGGTCCCCGCGTCGGTCGGGTCGAGGTCCGGCTCGCCCAGAGTGACGATCTCTTTCTTGAGGCGGACCTTCATCCGGTAGAACGGCATGCGCTCGGCCCAGGCGGTCTTGGGCGCGAGGTCGGCGCAGCCGGGCAGGGCGCGGATGTGGTCCAGCACCGCCTCGATGGCGGCGTCCTCTCCGGCGATGGTCCCGTTGACGCCCTCAGGAGCCAGCAACAGGGTGCCCTTGACGCCGAGGCTGCAGCACAGCGCCGCCAGCGGGCCTTGGATGGCCGCCGGATCCTCGAACCGCGTGAAGCGATAGAGCGCGGCGACGCGGTAGTTACCCAAGGCGAGCCTGCGCGTCGTGCTGGATGCGGGCGACCATCGACTTCAGGCCGTTGGAGCGCTGCGAGGAAAGGGCTTCCGAGAGGCCCAGCTTGTCCATCGCGCCCTTGGCGTCGAAGGCGGCGATGTCGGCGGGCGTGCGGCCCGAATAGAGGCGCAGCATGATGGCCACCAGGCCGCTGACGATGTGGGCGTCGCTGTCGCCCTTGAACACCAGTGTCCCGTCGGCCTGGGGCAGGGTGACCAGCCACACCTGGCTGGCGCAGCCGCGCACCTTGTTGTCTTCCGAGCGCTCGGCGTCGGCCAGGGGCTCAAGCTCCTTGCCCAGCTCGATCACGTAGCGATAGCGCTCTTCCCAGTCGCCCAGGAGCTCGAACTCGTCGGCGAGGTCGTTGAGGGCGGTGTCGATCGGGCTGGTCATGGCGGCCAATTAGGGGGCTGGCCCCTTCAAGGCAAGCTTGGGGCTATGCGTTGGGAAGGATCAGCCGCGCCAGGAACCCCGCGCCCAGGCTGGACGACAGCTTCAGCTGGCCGCCCATGGCCCGTGACAAGAGGTCGACGATCGGCAGGCCCAGGCCAACGCCTTCCTGGGTGCGGGTCAGGGCCGAGCCGCCCTGTTCGAACGGCTGCAGCAGGCGCGGCAGTTCGGCGCTCTCCACGCC
>JAEXJH010000053.1 GCA_023445955.1 Pseudomonadota bacterium | reverse complement strand
GTCCGGTGGCGCTGTCGGGCGATTTGCGGTTCGCCCATCGCGAGATCTTCGCCCGCAACGTGGCCCCGACCACGACCCTGATCCTCAATGCGGCCAATCCCTACTACGTCTCGCCCACCGGCCAGGCGTCCGAGCGGATCGCCTATTCGTTCCTCAACGAGCGCGGCGGGGTGAAGAACTGGGGCACGTCGGAAAGCCTGGGCGCGGCGCTCGGCGCCAAGACCGAGCTCGGCGCCGACTGGACCGCCGACCTTTCGGGCACCTACGCCCAGGAACTGGGGATCAGCCGCACGCGCGGTCAGCTCAACGCCACCAAGCTCAGCGAGGCCGCGGGCCTCACCGCCGACAGTCCGTTGACGTCCTTCAGCGCCGCCCGCGACGGCTATTTCAATCCCTATATCGGGGCGGGCTATTCCAACCCGGCCGCCGTGCTCGACTTCATCCTGTCGGGCTGGGACCTGACTAAGACCCGCAGCGAATTCAAGTCGGCCAATCTCGACTTCGAAGGCCCGCTCCTGCGACTGCCCGGCGGCACGCTGCGGCTGGCGGTCGGCGGCCAGGTCCGCCGCGAGGAGGTGCGCACGGGCGGCGCGCGGCTGCTGTCCGGCTACTCGGCCATCGAGAAGGCCACCACGCGCTACAGCCGCGACGTCAAGGCCGTCTATGCCGAGCTGAACGCGCCCCTGGTCGGCCCCGACAACGCCCTGCCGTTCGTCCAACGCCTGGAGCTATCACTGGCCGGACGGATCGAGGACTATGACGACACCGGCTCGACCCGAAACCCCAAGGTCGGGCTGATCTGGGCCCCCAGCACGAGCCTGACCTTCAAGGCGAGCTACGGGACGTCGTTCCGGGCGCCGTCGCTCTACGAGCTGCACCTGCCCTACACCATCACCCCGATCCCGGTGACCTATCAGGGCGGCCTGCTGCCGGCCCTAGTCTATCAGGGCGGCAATCCGGACCTCAAGCCGGAGACCGCCACCTCCTGGACGGCGGGCGTCAGCTACACGCCGACAGCCGCGCCCGACCTGACCGTCGGCCTCAACCTCTACCGGACCCTGTTCAAGAACCGGGTCGGCCAGCCGGTGGTGATCAACCAGGCCCTGACCTCGGACGAATACGCCGCGTTCCGCACCCGGGTCAGTCCGGCGACCAACCCCGCCGACCGCGCCAAGGTGCTGGCGGTGATCGCCGCCCCCAACGCCTCGGGAACCAGCGCCTACGACACCGACACCTATGGCGCGATCATCGACGCCCGCGAGGTCAATACCGGCAGCCTCGAGGTCGAGGGCCTGGACGCCACCGCCGGCTACAAGACCAGCCTGCGCGGCGACCCGCTGGTCCTCAACGCCAGCCTGTCGTGGCTGACCCACTATAAGCGCAAGCTAACCCCGACCTCGGCGCGCACCGAACTGGCCGGCCAGGCCGGCTATCCGGCCGACCTGCGCGCCCGGGTCTCGGCGACCTGGACCCATGGCCCCGCGTCGGTGACCACCGGGCTCAACCATGTCGGCGACAGCTATGCCGACACCGGCCGACGCATCCATCCCTGGACGACCTTCGACCTGCAAGGGCGCTGGCAAGGCAGGATCCTGGCGGTCGACGGCCTGGCGGTGACGCTGAACATCCAGAACCTGTTCGATCAGGACCCGCCCTTCTACGACAACCCGCTCGCGGTCGGCTACGACCCGGTCAACGCCGACCCGCTCGGCCGCGTGGTCAGCCTGACGCTGACCAAGGCCTGGTAGCCCGGGGCTTAAGCCCCCCTTCCCACACCCTTCCTGCCTGGAGACCATACCCATGCGACGCTTCGCGGCGCTCGCGGTCGGCTGCGCGCTGATCGCCCCTCTTGCCCTGCCCACGGCGACTTTCGCCGCCCCCTACACCGTCGACCGCCTGCTAGCGGTCGAGCAGCTGGTCTCGGCCAAGCTGGATCCGAGCCACCGCTGGCTGGTGGTCCAGCGGACCGCGCGCTGGGACCACGCCCCGCGCTACGACCTGGATTTCAACACCAAGCTGGGCTTGGGCCGGATCCAGGTCTTCGACGTCGCCCTGGGCGGGATCGAACAGAAACTCGATCTGCCGGCCGGTCCTGGCTACGTCGCGCTGGGCGTCTCCCCGGGCGGACGGCGGCTGGCGGTGGCGCGGCTGACCGGCCATGCCTACGAGCTGGGCGTGGTCGAGCTGGAGAGCGGCCAGGCGCGATGGCTGGGCCTCAGCCCCCGTCAGGAGGTCTGGGGGCCCAGCGTGGTCTGGCGCTCGGACGATGAGCTGCTGGTGGCGGCGCGGCCGGCGGACTTTCCCGACCCGATCATGGGCTTTGGCTTCTTTGGCCATCAACGCCTGATCCAGCAGTGGGCGGCCACAGCCAAGGGGGACACCGGCGCCAGCGTGCTGGGCAGCGGCCAGTATCGCGGTCTTCGGCCCCAGGCGCCGGTCGTCGGCCTGGTCCAGGTCCAGCTGAAGACAGGCCAGCAGCGCACCCTGACCCCTGGAAACGTCCGCGACCTCTCCCTCTCCCCGGACGGGCGCACGGCGGCGGCGATCGTCGAGGGCGAGGACATTCAATATCCGCTGGCGGAGCCGACGACCCCGGCCTCCGAGGCCACGGTCAAGCGCCTGGTCATGGTCGATCTCGACAGCGGAACAACCACCACGCCCTGCCCCGACTGCGATCTGATGGCCCGCTTCCTGGCCTGGTCCGACGACGGCCGCGACCTGCTGGTCTATGCCCGCCAGGGCGAGGTCGGCTTCTCGCGGGGGCGGTTCTGGCGCATGCCGGCGGCCGGTCCGGGCGCGCCCCTGGACCTGGGCGAGCTCA